>NZ_JBHWIR010000100.1:0-19271 GCF_042731835.1 Kitasatospora sp. NPDC059817
GGGCGCGGCCCCGGGGGCGGGGGTCGGTGGCCGGGGCCCCCCCCCCCCCCCCCCCCGGAGCCCCGCGGCGCCCGGGGCTGCTTTTGGGGGCACCAACCGACTCACGGGGGTGAGCCGCGGCGCCCTTCCCCGGCACCTGTCGCAGCAGGGTGCCGAGAGGCCTGTGCGGGGCGCCCCGCCCGACCGCCAGCCCGTCGTTGGAAACGGTCCGGCGACAGGGCGCCCCGCGCCACCCCGATCCGCTCAGTCCGGGGTGGCAGTGAAGGGGGCCCCGCCCGCTCCCTGTGGCTCTGCGAACGCGGCCGGGGCGGGGACTCCTCCGGGCCCACCTCCTGACTGATGCGGTGGAGGTGGGGGCTTGCTCCGGCGGCCCTGGTCCCGTAGCCCGGGCCGCCGGGATCTACGCCGCGCGTAGCGGCTGGGGACCTATCGTGCCGACGGTCACGGCCGGGCGGGCAGCGCGCAGGCGGGCGTCGAGGACGACGGTGTTGACCGGCCTCGCCGCCTCCTGCGTCGAGGTGGTGGCCGGTGCCGGCTCTTCATCGCCCTCCGGCTGGAGCGCCGCGATGTCCATCTCGAACCACCCAGTCCGGGTCCGCGTGACCGTGTTGCGGTGCAAGCCGTAGTCCGCGGCGAGGCGGGAGACCATGAACAGGCCCCGGCCACCCTCCGCCGCCGAACGGTCCCGGGCGAGGCGGACGGGCGCTACACCCGGGTCCGTCACCTCCACCCGGATCCGGCCGCTCAGGGTGAGGTCGGCGACGACGTGCACCTTGTGCGTTCCCTGCGCGTCGGTGCCGTGGACGACGGCGTTGGTCCCGATCTCCGACGACATCACGTAGAGGTCGTCGATCTCGCTCGGCGAGAGGTCGAGCCGTTTGAGGACGCCGTCCAGCACGCGGCGACGGATCACGCCAACTGCCTTGTGGGTAGCTTTGATTCTGAACTCAACCATGGGCATGTCAGTTCCTCCGGGGTGCCGCTACGGGCGGCGATGGGGGTGTTCCGGGGAAGCGGCCGGGGCGGTCGCAGTGGTTCCGCCCGGCACGCGACCCACCTGCGGGAAGCCATGGCCTGACGGTTGTTCAAGATCACTGTGAGCAGGCAGCGATGACGGGCACTACCGCGCAACTCCTAACGGAGTGTCCGCTGTTCGCTGCACACAGCATGGACCTCTTTGGCGCGGGTGCGCAACCTCTTCGACACGGTGCGCAAGCTTGCACGAATTCTCGGCAAGTTGGTGTCATATGCCACTCCGGGTCGGTGGCGCACACTCCCTACAGAGGGGCACACTGTGCTAACTGATCGACACAGGAGGGGCAAAGGGTGGCATTCGTACAGACCGTGAGGCGTATCCAGCTCGGCTCGGAGCTGCACCGCATCCGCGAAGAGCTCGGCCACTCCGCCGAAGACGTGTACAAGGCACTGCCGACATGGAGCGTCTACAAGATCAGCCGCGTGGAGAACGCCAAGGGCGCCTGCAAGGTTGACGAGGTTCGGAAGCTCCTGGACTTCTACCAAGCCGAGGACGATCTGAAGGCGGGCCTGCTCGACATCGCGAAGAACGCGGGCAAACAGGGGTGGTGGATCAGCTACACCGGAGCCGTCGGCGAGGGCACCGTCAACCTTGCCGCACTGGAGTCCGAGGCATCGGCGATCAAGACCTATGAAGCATCGTTCATCCCGGGGCTGATGCAGACGCCCGACTACGCCAGAGCGGTGTTCACCGAACTGGGAGGCCTCCCGCCCGACGCAGCCGAGGCGAAGGTCGAGGTACGGATCGCCCGCCAGTCCGTCCTGACGCGGCCGGGTGCACCCGAGGTGTGGGCAGTGATCCACGAGGCAGCGCTGAACGTCAACGCCGGAAGTCCTGACATCATGCGCGCCCAGCTGGAGCGACTGATACAGCTCAGCCGGCTTCCCAACGTCAACATCCAAATCATGCCAGCAGGGTGCGCCTTCAACCCCGCAATGAACGGCGCCTTCACCATCCTCGGATTCCCCTACCGTCCCGCGCTCGATGTCGTTCTCGTTCCTGCACAAGCGACCGAACTGTGGGTCGAGAAGAGAGCGCTGGTGGCGACGTATCACGCGGCCTTCCAGAAGATCACGGCCGCGGGTCTCCCGCTGGACAGGTCGCATGCATTCATTACCGAACAGAGAGACAAGATCAAGTGAGCCACTACCCGAACGCCGCTGCTCTGGGCGTCGTCCTTCGCAAGTCCTCCTACAGCAACCAGGAATCGAACTGCGTCGAGGTCGCCGGCCTCGCGGGCGAGGTACTGGTCGTCGACTCCAAAAACCCGAACGGCCCGGCACTGCGCCACCAGCCGGAGGCCTTCACCGCATTCGTACGCGCCGTCGGCACCGGCACCCTGGTGCCCGTCGAGGCCTGAATCTGACTGAGCCGGCACTCCCGTAGCGTGCCGGACCTGTCAGGCATAGTGGCCCGTCGCGCCGACAGGTGCGACGGGCCACTTCTTCGTTTCCCTGGCGGCGACCCGGGTAGCGATCGCTCGCACCGGACAACACCGGCGCTGGTTCGAGAAAGATGGAGTCCTTCGTGCACCGCTTCCCGAACGCTGCCGCACTGGCCGGTGAGGTCGGGGCCCGGCAGGAACGGAACGAGAAGTCCGGGTTGCTGCCAAAATTTTTGACGCCGCCGAGGGCTGATTCGGTGGGCGGCCCCAGGTACCGCCCGCGCGGTCACTGCGGCTGAGGTCTGGGTATGACCTCGATGCGCTGGCCGGGCAGGGCCTGGGCGGCGATGCGGTCGCGTTCGCGCTCGGTGGCGGCGAACAGGATGAGCGAGGCCAGTTCGGTGCGACGGAAGGCGACGCGGTTCGCAACCGGGCAGATCACCGCGTAGGGGCGGCCGTTGACGTGCACGGGCACACCCATGGCGAAGGTGGGATCGCCGCGGCCGGCGAGCTCGGGGTAGAACCCGAGACGGGCGTAGAGGTACTCCTCCACCGGCCGCTTGAGGTCGTCCTGGCGCGCGATCAGGTCGTGGATGGCCTGCCGGTGGCGCCGGTTGATCTCCGCCTGGTCGTCGATGGCCTGCTCGAAGAAGGCGTGGGCGCGGCGCTGTTGCTCCTCCAGGGCGAGGTAGGGGCGGGTGACCCAGCGCAGGACGGGGTCGAAGTCGATCCGCACGTGGTGCGGGCGGGTGGTGTCGTGGCACAGGCCGGCGACGAAGCGGGCCAGCGGGAAAGGGTCCACGCCCTGCCAGGTGCCGTGGCCGGGGCAGGCCAGCGGCGTGCCGTCGATGATCGGCCCGCAGGCGCTGTCGCACAGGCGGGGCACGAACCGGGCGGGGCCGGCGGTGACGACCACCTCGCCGCCGTCCTCGGGCCGCTGGACGCGGGCGGCGGGGACGTTGTCAAGCCAGGGCACCGTCTTGCGGTCGGTGAACCAGCAGCATTCGATGTTCTCCGCCTGGTAGCGGGCGGTGCGGGCCTCGATGTCGGTCACCGCGATGGAGGCGAGCTGGGCCTCCATCGCGATGCGGCGTCCGTCCGGGCCGGTGGCCATGACGTCGGCGCGCCAGGACCCGTCCTCGGCGGCGACCTCGTAGTCCGCGCGCCAGCCGTCCACGGCCCGCACGTGGGCGGCGAGGTCGAGTTTCAGCAGGTGGTGCTGCATGCCCTCGCCGAGCCGCACCGAGCAGTCAGGTGCCCGGCTGGCGTGCCGCAGGAACCACAGGTCCCGGCCGTGGTGGGTGCCGTGGACCAGGTGCAGCTGCCAGGCGCACACCACGCAGACCACCGGCGGCGGCTTGCGCGGCTTGTAGATCTCCTCGCGCTCGTGTCCGCAGCCGAGATTCGGCTGGGTCACGTCGATGCGTCCCCACTGGCCGTGCGTCCCCACGAAGACCAACGCGCCCTCCCCTGGCGTCGCTGCTTGCGTACGCCCAGTATCGGCGCCCCCGCCGCGTCCGGTCAGGAGAACGGGCCAAAGGCCGAACGCCGAAACGGGTCCGGTCCGTTGATCCGGTGTCGCGACGGCTACCTCGCCCGCCCGGCAGGCCCCCACACCGGGCAGTCGCCGCGGTGACGGTGGATCACCATCACGGTGCCGCCGAGGCCGGTGCGGCGCTCGCAGCTCACCTGGCAGCATCCGGCCGCCCCTGGTGGCTCGGGCAGCGGCACGGGCCACTCGGCGTCGGCGAAGACCAGCGCGGTGCGGCGCCGCTCGGACGGTTCGGCCGGGGTCAGGCCGAGGGCTGCTGCCCGGAAGCGGCGGCGGCTGCGGCGGGGTCCTCGCTGTGTCATCCGCACAGCATGCCGCGTCGTGGCGCCCGGGTGCAGGCCGCGGCGGGTTCGGTTACCCGTTCGGCTGGCGGGTGGTGTTGTCCAGGCGAGTGGTGAAGGCGCCGCCGCCCTCGCGGGTGAGAACGAGCAGGGGTTCGGTGGCGGCCAGGTCCGGGGTGTCGGTGATGCCGCCGATCTTGCGGGTGGTGGTGACGGCGATGAGGTCGCCGGTGGGGGCGAGGCCGGCCAGGTAGGCGGTGTTGCGTCGGCCGTGCTCGGCGGCCAGGAGGCACTTGGCGGCACCGAGGACACCGAGGGTCAGGCATCCGCCGAGCAGGATCACGGTGGTGCCCTGGGCGAGGGTGAGCCGGGTGATGACGGCGAGGTCTGCCAGCAGCTCGCCCTCGGGCGTCCACTGAGGCGCCAGGCGCACGCCGTGCTCGGGGAACGTGATGGCGGTGTCCGGCGACGACTCGAAGCGGTAGGGCAGGTGGGGCAGGAAGTCGGCGTAGACGCTGTTGCGGTGCGGGCCACCGAGCACGATCACGCTGTCGGGGTCGGCGTTGTAGTACTCGCCGGGGTAGAAGTCGCGGATCGTTGCGGCGGGGAACGCCTGGGCCAGGCGTACGCGCACGTAGAACAGGGCATCCAGGTCGGCGAAGCCCGCGTATCGGGCGAACATGGCGTCCTGGCCGCGCTGGCGGTCGGTGCCAGCCGCCAGCGCGGAGCAGACCACGTGCACGTTGGCGGTGGTGGTGATGCCGAAGAACCGGCCTGCCGTGTCGGAGGGCACGGTGCCGATGTCGGCGCCTGTGATGCCGGCGGGGGCGGCGAGGTAGCTGCCGTCGCAGATCAGCAGGGCGAGGGTGTCCAGTGCCTGTCCAGCGTGGCGCCGGACCGTCTTGGTCGAGCAGCCGAGCACCCGAGCCAGGGACTCGTGCCGCTCGGTCAGGGTCGGCCAGGAGTGTTCCGGCACCAGGTTGAAGTCGGCGACCGCGTAGCGGCGCTCGAACGGGCTGAGGCTGTCGATCGCCCTGCGCAGGGCCGCCAGCAGGCGCGTCGTATCGCTCGCGGTGCCCGCCAGCGGCGGCTGGCGCTCCAGCAGCAGCGCCCGCAGTTGGTCGCTGAGGGCCGTGACCGCGCCGGGATGGCCGAGGGCGGGGCCTTGGCGGAGCCGGGCCAGCTGGTCGCGGACGGCCTCGGGCGAGAGCCGGGGCGAGGGAACGGTCATGTGTCCAAGGGTTGTCCAACGGGCGCATTCTGTCCGGGTTTTGGGTGAGCTGACGGGCTGTCGGGCGCGGCGCGCGCCGGGAGATGGTGGCGGCTCTTCCCAACCCTTGGAGGTGAAGATGCTCGCCAATGCCGCCCCGACCTTCGGGCCGCAGCCCCCGCCCCCGCCCCCGCCTGCGCCCCCGCCGCCGCCGGGCCCGCCGCAGCCGCCGTACCCGGGCCGCTGATCAGGCCGGCTGACAGCTGCTGAACCTGGTGCCGGGGTGCCCAGGCGCCCCGGCACCAGGACCGTTTCCCGCCGCTTGACCGAAGGAGACTGACCCGCCGTGAACACCCGTACCGCCAGCACGTTGGTGCTCAACCCCGATGAGCTCGGCCCCGACCCGGTGGCCGGCATGGACCTGGCCGTGAAGCTGGGGATCGGCCGGCTGGAGATCCGCTCCGCCGAGGGCGCGAACGCGCTGACGCTTGCCGACGAGCGGCTGCGGCACATCCGGGCGCTGTCCGACGAGCGCGGTCTGGCGGTGGCGTCGCTGGCGTCGCCGTTGTGGAAGTGGTGCCGCCCGGAGGCCACTCCGGGCCGGGTGGACAGCTTCGGCTTCCCCACCCGGGTTGCCTCCGGGGAGCGGCTGGGCTGGGTCGAGCGGGCGATCGAGGTCGCCAGCCTGCTCGGCGCGCCGATCGTGCGGGTCTTCTCCCACCTGCGGGTCGAGGAGGGCCTGACCGAGTCCTTCGCCGGTGACCCGCTGCTGGCCCGCGCGCTGGACCTGGCGAACCGGGCCGGGGTGCGGCTGCTGCTGGAGAACGAGCCGGTGTGCACCGTCGCTCACGCCGAGGGGCTGCTGGAGGTGCTGGAGCGCTACCACGGGCAGGGCCTTGGGCTATGGCTGGACGTGGCCAACCTCCACGAGGTCGGCCAGGCCACCGGCGACGTCGTCAAGGCGCTGGCGCCGTACGTCGGCTACGTGCACGTCAAGGACTACCGGCCCACCGGGGACGGCGGGCGGGTGTTCTGCCCGGCCGGGACCGGCGTCGTCCCCTACTGCGAGGTGCTGCCACTGCTGCACGCCGCCCAGCCGGTGCTGCCGTACGCGCTGGAGACCCACGTGCGCGATGTCCCCGCTGAGGCGCTGGCCGCCGGGGCGGAGTTCCTGCGTGCCGCGCTGCCCGGCGGTGTGCGGTGACCTGCCGGGTGCTGCTGGTCGGGGCCGGCGAGGTCGGGCAGAAGCACCTGGCCGTCCTCACTGTGATGCCCGGCGTGGCGGCGTGCGCTGTCGCCGACCCCGTGCCGCCCGCCGCGCTGCCGCCGGGTGCGGCGTACTTCACCTCGTGGCGCTCCGCGCTGGACGCGGCCGTCTTCGACCTGGTGGTCGTCGCCGCCCCGCCCGGTACGGCGCTGACCGCGGCCCGGGCCGCCGCCCTCACGGGCGCCGTGGTGATCGTGGAGAAGCCCGCCACCACCGACCCGGCCGCGCTCGCTTACCAGAGCGGTGACGAGCGGATCTTCGTCGGCTTCCAGCCGCACTTCGCCCCGGGACTTGCCGCTCTGCTCGCCCAACCCCCGGCCATCGCCCGGGCCGAGGTGCTGCTGGCGGTGCGGCGCGACCCCGACTACTTCCGGGGCTGGCGCCGTGCCTACGCCACTGCCGGCGGGGTGCTGCACCAGCAGGCCATCCACGGCCTGGCCCTTGCGCTCCGCCTGATGCCCGGTCGGCTGGAAGCCGTGACCGCCGAGGCGAACCACCGCAGGCACCTGGCCGACAGCGAGGACCGCATCACCGCCGAGCTGCACCTGGCAGGCGGCCAGGTGCTCGCGGTGGACGCCCGCGTCGATTACGACGGGCCGCCGTGCCACGAGCTCGTCCTCCACCTCGCTGACGGACGGCGTCTTGAGGTGCGCGGGCGCAACCTCGAAGCCGGCCTCGGTGACCCGGCCAAGGCCCCGACCCATGAGCTGCTGCGGCAGCAGATGTACGCCGCCGTCCTGGCCACCGTCGGTGGTGGCTCCGTTCATCCCTGCCTGTTCCCGCTGACGGCGCTGCGGCGTCCTCTGGAGGTGATCGACCGTGTCTACCGCGAAGCCCGCGTTGCCGGGCGTGCGCACGCCGCTGCCCTCTGAGCTGGCCGTCGAGGTCGTGGAACGCAAGGGCGTCGGCCACCCCGACACCCTCGCCGACGGCATCGCCGAACTCGCCTCCATCCGCTACAGCCGTCACTGCCTGGATACCTTCGGCGCGGTGCTGCACCACAACCTCGACAAGGTCGCCGTCCTCGGCGGACGGGCCGCGTTCACCGACACCGACGGCGTCTACGACCGGCCGCTGCGGGTCGTCTTCGGCGGCCGGATCTCGACCAGCTTCGCCGGGGCGCCGCTGCCGGTGCGCGAGATCCTGGAGCAGGCGGCCGTCGACCACCTGCGGGCCTGCCTGCCCGGCTTCGAGCGGGTCAAGCTGGAGGTCCGGCACGAGAGCACCGACTCCAGCAAGTTCCCCACCTGGTTCGCCCCCCGGTCGCTGGCCGACCTGCCGGAGCGGCCGGAGGCGTTCTCCAATGACACCGCCTACCTCGTCGGCTCCGCCCCGCGCACCGCCACCGAGACCGTGGTGCTGCTGGCCGAGGCGTGGTTCCGGCGCCTGGGGTGGGCGGGCAGCGACATCAAAGCCCTGGCCGTGCGCCGCGGCGAGGGCCTCACGGTCACCGTGTGCGTGCCTGCCGTCGCCGGGCACCTGACCGGCGCGGCCGAGTTCGACGACGCCGTCACCACGGCGGCGCGCGAGCTAACCGATCAGCTCACCGCCCGGTGGCCCGGGGCGGTTCAGGTGGTGTGCAACACCCGTGGCAGTCGCACCGGTCCGCTGTCGGGGCAGTACTTCACGCTGTCCGGCTCGGCCGTCGACTACGGCGAGGACGGCTTGGTCGGCCGGGGCAACGCCCGCAGCGGGGTGATCAGTGGCGCCCACCTGGCCGGCAACGAGGCCACGTTCGGCAAGAACCCGGCCTACCACGTCGGCAAGGTCGGCGGCTGGCTCGCCGACACCGCTGCCCGCGCCGTCGCCGAGCACTTCGGCCCGTCCCGCATCGCGCTGCTGTGGCGCAACGGCGCCCCCTACGACCAGCCCGCCTCCATCGAGACCACCACCACGCTCGACGCGCCGCCCGGAGCGGCCGAGGAACTGGTCCGCGCGACCCTGGCCCGCACCGACTGGCTGGAGGACCTGCTCGCCGGCCGCTACCTGCCGAAGATCGAGCCTGTCGAGCAACTGCTGGCCGATCTCGACCAGGCGGTGCAGTGACCCTCCATCAGCTCACCACCGGCCACGTCCGGGCCGTCGTCCGCCTGCCCGAGCACCTGGACACCGCGGCGGCGCGGGCCGCGGCGAGGTTTCTGCCCGGCGGCTGGCACCTGGGCGAACCGGGCGCCAGCGAGGGGCTGGCGGCCGTCGAGATCGCCATCGGGACGGCCGACGTCACCGCCGACGCCGACACGGTCCGCATCCGCCTGCCCCACGACAGCGCGGTCTCCGCCTCCCTGGCGTACCTGACGTACACCGCGCTGGAGCGCGTCCGCCAGCGGCGCGGCAAGGTCACCGTCCACGCCACCGCCCTGGTGCCCCCGGACGGGCGAGCGGTGCTGCTGCTGGGCGACAAGGGCGCGGGCAAGACCACCACCGCGCTCGCCCTGGCCGAGCGGGGCTGGGTCCACGCCGGGGACGACCTGGTCGTCCTCGCCGAAGAGGACGGCGGGCAGGTGGCGGTGTGGCCGGGCAAGCCCACCGCCGCCGTCCGCGAACCGCACGCGCCGCTCGCCCCCAAGCACGTACTCGACCTGGCGCCGTTCGCAGCCAGCCCAGCACCGCTCGGATGGGTCGTACGCCTGGCCGTCCACCCCGGGCGGACATCGGCGCTGAGGCCGGCGGTGCCGCTGTCCGTGAACGAGGGCCTGCGGCTGCACGAGCTGCTGACCCGCTACCTGTCCGGCCTGCCCACCCCGCTGGCCGGGGTGGGCGCGGTGCCGTACGGGCCCGTCTGGCCGCTGGACGCCCCGGCGCTGGCCAGGTGGCGAAGCCACCTGATCTCCCGCCTGGCCGCCGGCCGGTTCGACTACCTGTACGCACCCGACGCGCACGCCGCCGCCGAGCTGCTCGCCAAGGAGGCCGCCGGATGAGGGCCGCCGCGATCCTGCCCAGCCGCAACGAGCCGGCCACCGTCGCCGCCGTCACCGCCGCCGTCGACCGGGCCCTCAGCGGGTCCGGGGCGGTCATCGTGAACGCGGACTCCTCCGACACCCCCGCCACCACCAGCGCCTTCACCGCCGCCCCGACCCGGGCGGCGAAGACTGCTCTGACCTGCCTGGTGCGGGGCAAGGGCGCCCAGATCCTCGCCGCCGCCCGCCGCCCGGAAGTGGCCGGCGCCGAGGTGGTGCTGATCGCCGACACCGACACCAAGAACCCCGACCCGGCCGTCTATCGCGCCCTGGTGGAGCGGGCGCGCGCGGGCGCGGGGTTGGCGATCGCCGACTACCCGCGGCACTGGGACGAGGCCAACCTCACCAACCACCTCGCCCGGCCGCTGATCGCCGCCGCCACCGGCCTGGACGTTCCCCAGCCACTGGCTGGCGACCTCGCCCTGTCCGCAGCCGCGCTGGCCGCGGCCGTCCGCGCCTACGACGCCCTGCCCCGCGAGCTGGCCGGGTGCGTGGACGGCTACGGCATCGACGCGTTCCTGCTGCTGACCGCCGCCGCCCACGGCCCCGTCGCCTCCGTACGGTTCGAGGAGGCGAAGCTGCACGCCGGCTCCTTCCCCCACCTGCCGGACATCTACCGGCAGGCCGTGCCCGTACTGCTGCACCTCACCGCAGCCCGCACTCCTGCCGACGCGGTGGCGCCAGCGGCGTACCGGGTCGGGGACCGGGTACTGGCACCGGAGCGTCTTCAGGCGATGCTGACCGTGCTGGACGGCCTCACCCCGGCCCCGGACGGATACCATGGGCATCCCTGGCCGCTGCCCGTGGCCGATGCCTGGCACTCCGTCAACTCCGGTGGTCCGGCGGTCGATGCGGCGCGTCGGCTGTGGCCGCACTACGTCTGGCGCGTGCGCGACTGGCTCACCGGTGGTCAGGGCGCCGCACCCCGGCAGCGGGCCGCCACGCTCGCCGCCGCCCACGCCCGCCTGCACACCGCCCTCACTCCTGGAGTCCCGCGATGACCGCCACTTCCGGTTTCTCCGCCTTCGCCCTGGAACCGTTCCCCGACGTCGAGATGGGCGACGACCTGGCCGGCGCCATCCTCGGCGCCGCCGACGCCAGCGGCGCCGAACTGCGCGACGGCGACATCATGGTGGTGGCCTCCAAGGTCGTCTCCATCGCGGAGAAGCGCTACGTCGACCTGGCCACCGTCACCCCCTCGCCCGAAGCCGTGGAGATCTCGGCCCGTACGGGCAAGCCCGCCCCGATGGTCCAGCTCATCCTGGATTCCTCGACCTCGCACTTCCTGGCCACCGAGAAGGGCCCGATCATCGCCCGGCACACACTGGGCTACCAGCTGACCTCCGCCGGGATCGACCGCGCCGGTACGGATGGTGCCTGGCTGCTGCCCGCCGACCCGGACGCCTCCGCCCGGGCCCTGCGCGACGCCCTGAACGCTGCCACCGGCGCCCGGGTCGCGGTCGTGATCGCCGACTCCGACGGGCGGGCCGACCGGCGCGGGGCGACCGTCATCTCCATCGGCGCCGCCGGAATCGCCCCGCTGCGGACCACCGAGCACGGTGGCAAGCGGCAGGAGGAGACCTTCGCCGACCTCATCGCCGCCGCCGCCGGGATCATCCTGGGCCAGCGCGGACGCGGCGCCCCGGTCGCCGTCCTGCGCGGCATCGCCTACGCCCCGAGCGACGAGGGCGTCGCGGCGATGCTCCACCACCGGCCGTGACCTGGCTGGTCACCGGCTCCAGCGGCGCCATCGGCCGACGCCTGGCCGCCGACCTCGCCCAGCGCGGCCTGCCGCTGCGGCTGCTCGACCGCACGACCCCGCCCACCGGTCTGCCTGACGGCGCGGAGTTCATCGAGGCGGACCTGCGCGACCTCGGCGCCGTCGAGCGGGCAGCCACCGGGGTACGGGCGATCATCCACCTCGCCGCCGCCTCGCAGGAGGGACCGTTCGCGACGATGGTGGAGCACAACATCACCGGCACCCACCACGTCCTGGAGGCCGCCCGCCGCCAGCGGGTGCCCCGGGTGGTGCTGGCCAGCAGCCACCACGTGACCGGCCTGCTGCCGGTCGGCACCGCGCCCGACGAGCAGGCGCTCGCGCCGGACAGCTTCTACGCCGTCAGCAAGGTCACCGGGGAGGCCCTGGGCCGCCTCTACGCCCACAAGAGCGGCCTTGAAGTCGTCGCGGTGCGGATCGGCAGCTACCGCACCGCACCCAGCGAGCCCCGTCACCGGGCGACATGGCTCAGCCCCGGCGACGCCACCGACCTGCTGCACGCTGCCGCCACCCGCCCGCTGCCCGAACGGTTCCTGGTGGTGTACGGCACCTCCGGCAACACCGAGCGCTGGTGGCCGGCCGCCGGCTGGGACCTGCTCGGCTACCGGCCCGGGGACGACGCCGCCCGCCACCCGGCAACCGGAGTGCTCACGGACCGGTTCACGGGCGGCGCCTTCGCCGACCACGAACTCCCGACGTAGAAGCGGACCGCGATGAAGCAGCTCGCCATCCTCGGCTCACCGATCGGCCAGGCCCTCTCCCCGGTCCTGCACCGCGCCGCCTACGGGGAACTCGGCCTCGACTGGACCTACCGAGCGATCGACTGCATGCCCGACGACCTGCCCGGCTTCCTCGCCGGCCTGGACGGCACCTGGGCCGGCCTGTCGCTGACCATGCCGCTCAAGCGCACCGCGGTCCCCCTGCTGCACGAGGTCACCGACACCGTCCGGGCCACCGGCACCGCGAACACCGTCACCATCCGCGACGGCCGACTCCGGGGGGAGAACACCGACGTCACCGGCATGCTTCACGCCCTGCGCGAGGTGGGCGTCACCCGGGTCGGGTCGGCGTGTGTGCTCGGCGCCGGGGCGACCGCCGCCACCGCCCTGGCGGTGCTGCACACCCTGGGCTGCACCGAGGCGACCGCCCTTGCCCGGGACACGGCCCGAACCGGCGACCTTGAAGGCGCCGCAGCGCGCCTCGGCATCCCCCTGCGGGTGCGGCCCTGGAACGAGGCCAAGCGCCACCTCGCGGCGGAGCTGGTGGTCTCCGCCCTCCCGCCCGGAGCCGCCGACCCGCTCGCGCCCGGGTGGCCGGCCGCAGGCAACACCCTGCTCGACGTCGTCTACCGGCCCTGGCCCACCCACCTCGCCCAAACCGCCGGGCGGGCGGGCAGCACCGTCATCGCGGGCCTGCCCATGCTGATCCATCAGGCCGCCCGGCAGGTCGAACTCCAGACCGGCCACCAGGCGCCGGTGGCCGCGATGCGGCACGCGGCGATGCGCGCCCTGCGAGCGGACCGGCGGCCGTGAGCGGCACCGCCACGGCGGGTTGCGCCCGTTGGGTGAAGACCACCACCCGCAGGCACCGCATTGGAGCGCTACCACGCGCTGAAGACCTTCGGCGGCCCCGGCTGGGACCTGACGGCGATACCGCCCGGCCGCATCCAGGCGCTGGTGCGCTTCGCCAAGGCCGCCCGGGCACAGGCCGTGGCCGAGCTCGGCGGCCACCGGCGCCTGGCCACCCTGGTGGCCTTCGCCGCGGTGATGCCGCAGGTCGCCGCCGACGAGGCGATCGAGGTCTTCGCCTTCAAGAAGCCGATCCTCAGGTCATCACTCACCGGGGCATCCTGGCGGACCCGATTACGGTCCGCCAAAAGATTTGACAGCAACCCGGACTTCTCGTTCCGTTCCTACCGGGGCCCCAGGTCCTGGTCGTCGACTCGGAGGACCCGAACGGCCCGGCACTGCGCCACCAGACGGAGGCCTTCACCGCATTCGTACGCGCCGTCGGCACCGGCACCCCGGTACTGGTCGCGGTCTGAGGTAAGTCTGTGGCCCCGCCACCCCGTAGCGAATGGTGGAGCCACAGCCTGTAGCGCGCGCCCATTGATCGTACGCACCGGTCCCGCCTGTGGCTACGCCCTACCCCGCAGGCGGGGCCGGCCGATAGAGTGAGCTCCCAGTCCGTGTAAGCGGGATGGCCCTTGCGGACGCCAGCCAGATCGGCACCGTTCCACCGCGTAGAGGTATCCATACCCCTGTCGACTGCGGGAGCTCAGATGAACGAGGAGAAGCGGGCAGTCACCTCGGAAGAGCTCTCCAAGGTGACCTGGCTGGGCGCCCCCGGGTACACCGACGGGCCGCAGGCAGCATTCCTCCCGGACGGCTACGTGGTGGTGCGCAACGGTGCGGATCGGGATGGCCCGTTGCTGGTCTACACCCCCGGCGAGTGGGAGGCGTTCCAGGCCGGCGCCGCAGACGGGGAGTTCGATGAGGTGGAACAACAGGTCCCGGCAACCGGTCCCGCCGCCAGATAGGGATGTGGCCCCGGTCGGCCAGCAGCTCGGCTGCCTCCGCGAATTGGGGACGGTCTGCTCCTGCTGGCTTGACCGGCGCGCCTCAGCTGTAGGTGCCCACGCCATGGCTGTCAGCATCCTTACGGCAGCGGTGCAGCCAGCGAATCTTCCGGTACACCGTGCAGGTGCAGAGCTTCCGCCTCCGCGTACTTGGCGTACTGGGACTCCGCGTGCGGCGTGACCGGCGCCGCCGCCTCTTCGGTGTCGGGGTTCTGCCGACTCCGATCGGTTCGCCAAGTCAGTTCCTCCCGGAGACCGGACACCCGGCTGTCGGCCTTGCGCGCGGTAGCGCGCGCCTTGGTCGCCTCGGTGCGGGAGGACTTGGCCGCCTGGGTGTCCTTGTCCTGGGCTCGTCGCCGCAGGGTGGCCTTCGTCTCCTGCGGCATGTCGGCTTCCGCGAGCACGGCTTCGTGCTCGCCAACGGGACCGGCCTGGTGGGCGACTTCGCGGAACCGGTCCTTCGCGCTCTCCAGCTCCTGCTCGGCCGTGTGGCGGGTCCGCACGAGGTCCTCGCGTTCTGCTTCGACGGCGGTCCGCTGGTCTCCGCGCAGTACGGGACGACCGAACCGTCCGGTGGCGGCCAGCTGCTGCTCGATCCCGCTGACGCGGTCCTGGGTGCCGTGCAGCCGGGCCGTGTGTTCGGCGATGACCCCTGCCAGGGCGCGCACGGCGCGGATCGCTCCGGCGCGTTCAGCGACGTCCTGGTGCCGGCGGCTGAGCGCGAGCACGTTGGGGCCGGTTCCGGCGGTCGCGTTCTGCTCGGCGCGGTCCGCGGCGGCCTCGGCCTTCTCTGCGGCCGTCCTGGTGGCGCGTGCGGCGGCGGCGGCCTTGCGCGCGGCGTCGCGCAGGGCCTCGTTGTTGAGGTGGGCATACGGGCGGGCGGAGGCCGTGGGCCGGGGTTCCGGGATTGCGGCCTGCGGCGCGGCCCGGTTGGCGGTGCCGGTGGTACGGCGCGGCCCGGGCTCCGGCGCGATCTCCTCGATGTCATCCGGCTCGGGGATGTCGCCGGTGCCGGGAGCGCGCGGGATCGGCAGGTCGGGGACGATGTGCCGGACGTGGGCGGGGACGGCGGCCGTCGGGAGTTCGGTGAGGATCATGCGTTCCTCGGTGCCGGTCTCGATCTCGCGGATAAGGCCTGCGACGGCGCGGTCGAGCTGTTCCTGGTCGGTGAGCGCTTCGCCTGCGCGGGCGCGGTCGGCGTCGGTCTCGTAGACGGACAGCGGCAGGAAGAGGTGGGTCTCCTTCTTGTCCCTGGACATCATCGTGTAGAGGGCGTTGGCCTGCGCGCCGGGGCCGTAGACCAGGACTTCCTCGACGCTGAGTCCCTGGCTCTTGTGTCCGGTGATGGCGTAGCCGAGGCTGAGTCCGCCGTGGGCTATGTAGTCGGCGTCGACCCATTCGGCGACGTCGCGGTGGCCGCCGTCCTCGGTCTTCGTGCGCCACTCGACGAGGACTCGGCGGTCCTCGTCCACTGCGCGCACGATCCCGCGGAACCCGTTGAGGACGTCGTCGTTCTCGCCTCGGGTCCGCTTGCTGCGGTAGTCGTTGGTCCGGAGGAGCACCTGGTCACCGACTGACAGTGCCAGTTCGCCGCCGCCGGCCAGGGCGAAGAGGTGTTCCGGGCCGGTGAGGGCGCCGCTGGCCTTCCGCAGCGCGCGGGCGCCGATGTTGAGCTCTTCCACGACCTCGTTGGTGGAGGCGAGCATGAGCAGCTGCTGCACGGCGGTGTGGTCGTCGGTGTGCACATCGCGCTTGTCGGCCCAGACGG
The DNA here is from genome assembly GCF_042731835.1 of Kitasatospora sp. NPDC059817. NCBI lineage: Bacteria > Bacillati > Actinomycetota > Actinomycetes > Kitasatosporales > Streptomycetaceae > Kitasatospora > Kitasatospora sp. NPDC059817. The sequence continues at coordinate 15,811 of NZ_JBHWIR010000100.1, forward strand.
TGAGCATCGCGGCGAGGGCCTCGTCCTTGTCCGTCAGGGCGTGGACGCGGCCGGTTCCGGCGAAGGCGCGGAGAGCGTCCACGCGCTTGTCGTCACGCCACAGTTCGAGCGCTCGGCGCTCGACGCGGTCCCGCTGTCGAAAGTTCTCGGTGAGGCTGAGTCCGCCCACGATGCGGTGGACGGCGGCGAAGGACCCGCCGATGCCGGGCGCGTGCAGCTGCTTCGGGTCGCCGACTCCGATGACCTTGGTGCCCGTTGTCGCGGCGTGGGCGAGGAGCTCGGCGATGTCGCGGTCATCGCACATCGCAGCCTCGTCCACGACCAGCACGTCAACGCCGGTGAGTCCGGGTCCGCCGGTGCGGATGCCGGTGAGCCAGGAGGCGAGGGTGCGGCTGGTGATGCCGGCTTCCGCCTTGAGGTTCGCGGCGGCGACGGCGGCGGTGCTGGCACCGGCGATGACGAGCCCGTTGGCCTCCCATGCCTGCCGCGCGGTGTTCATGATCGTGGTCTTGCCCGCTCCGGCGACGCCTTCGACCGCGTCGATCCCGTGGCCTGCGGTCAGCAGTCGTTCGAGGACGGCTCGCTGTTCGACAGAGAACGCGAACTCGCCGCCGTGCTGGGCTTCGACGGCGGACAGGGTCATGGCGACGGTGTCGTGGCTGACGACGGCCGCGTGCTCGTTGAGGCGGTTGGTGGCCTCGGTGACGATGAGCGCTTCGGCGGCGATCACGTCGGCCGTGGTGTAGCGGTCGGCGTGGGTGAAGTGCTGGGCGCCCTTGGGGTTCAGCTTGACCGCGTATCCGGCGTGCCGCAGGACGGAGTTGGTGAGCCGCTCTGCTTCGTCGGCGTCGGCGACTCCGTACGGGAGGGCGTCCAGGACGGCGGCGATGGCGGCGGCGTGGGTGAACTCCTTGCTGTGGCTGGTCAAGCCGGTCTTGGGGTCGAAGACCTGGGCGCACAGCTGGTCGAGGTCCGGGTTCTGGCCGGTCCGGTCCTGCTTGATGGCGCTGGCCGCGATGGCCTCGGGGTCGTCGCCGGCGCGGCGGCCTTCGGCCTGCCAGTAGGCGCGCAGCACGTCATCCTCGACACCGGCGGCCTCGCCATTCTTCGCGGCCTTGGACGCGGTGGAGGCTGCGGTGCGCTCGCGGGTGGTGGCGCTGTCGTAGTCGATTCCCAGCTTGGTCAGGAGGTCCCGGACCTGGCTGTCGCGCTTGCTGAACAGGCGGATCGTGGCCTCGGGGATCGCGGCGATCTCCCAGGCACCGGTGCGCTCTTCGCGGCGGAAGGTGATGCCGAACTCATCGGTCAGCTCCCGGCGGATGCGGGCGTTCATGAGGGCCTGGGTGGCGCGGGCGTGGCGGTTGAGGTCACGGCCTCCGGCGGCCACGGTGGACCACTGGCCGTCTACGCCCTTGGCCATGTTGGCGAGCGTGAAGTGGAGGTGGAAGTGAGGGTCGCCGTAGGGGGCGCCGTCGACGGGCCGGGCGGCGCGGTGGACCATCATCCAGCCGGAGAAGCCGCTGGTCTTCACGGTCTCCGGCGCGGCGCCGTCGCCGTTGCGACCGCGCATGCCGTACGCGGTCCAGCGTTCGAGCGCGCTGACGGACTCGCGGCCGGCGGAGGTGTAGATGGCTTCGACCTGGGTCGCGATCTCCTCGGGGGCGTAGGCGAGGAACGCGGACTGGGACTTCGCGAGGTCGAGGGTGACGTCCGCTCCGCGGTTGCCGATCTGCACACGTCCTTCGAGGAGGGCGGCCTTGATCTCCTCGGCGTCCCACACCTCTTGGGGCGCGAGCCCTGCTGCCTTCGCCATGGCGACGGCCTCGCGGACGTCCATCGGCAGGTCACGGAGGCGCCGTTCTCCCTGGCTCGCGGTCTGGGCGTACCGGCGCTTCATGGACACTGCGGTGAAGAGGTCCGCGGGGTCCTGGCCGGTTTCGGCGGCGCGGGCCTGGACGGCGCGCAGGAGCGCGCGGGCGTCGAGGCGTCCGCCCGCCTCGGCGGCGACGGCCTTCTCCAACGCGGCTTCGCCGTACAGGGCGACGGCGTCGACGCCGACTGCGTCGGCGAGCTTGAGCAGGGTGGAGGCCGGGACGCGGTGCGACTCGCCGAACCGGGCGAGCTGGTTCTCCATCCTGCGGAAGGCGTCCTTCTTCCGCTGGGAGTCCAGCAGGCTCGCAGGGCTCACGCTGCGTTCGGCGGCAGCGCGGCGGATCGCGCGGACCAGCGGGGCGGCGGGCAGCTTCGCGGCCGGCGCGATGGCGACCATGGGTTCCACGAGGGTCTGGCCGGTGCGGGGGTCCTCGCCATACATGAGGCGCCGAGCCGCCTGGAACTGGGCGGGGGCGAGCACGCTGCCGGGCTCGATGTCGAACTCCCGGAGGCCCTCACCGATCCACACGAGGGGGCGTTCGCTGGCGTCGAGGTGGTAGTCCACCTGCCCACCAGCGGCCTGGCGCGGGAGGACCTGTTCGCCGTACAGCTCGCGGGCGTTGAGGCCAGCTGCGGCGGCGACCTCGACGGCGGCGAACCCGGTGAACCGCGCGGGCTTGGCGTTGCGAAGTTGGGCGCGGGCCCGGAAGTAGGACTTCTTGGCCTCGGTGGAGCCGAGCAGTGCGGCGACGGTGGTCCCGGCCTCCTCCGCCTTGGCCTCGATCGCGGCGACGAGGGGCGCGGCGTCGACGGTGACCGACTTCCCGCAGCCGTGGCCGCCGGTGAGGCGGTACTCAACCTGCTCGTCGGACGGGCCGATCATGGTCACCCACGCCATCGGCCCGCTCACCCCCCGCACTCTTCCGGTCAAATCCGGTCGTCTTTAAGGATTGTATCGTCACGAAGTGACGATACCTTGGTCCTCAAAATTCAAGATCATGATCAGCTAGTGGAAACTTCGGGTGCTCAGGGCGGGTAGCGGGCTGCTGCGGATCAGGCTCCTGAGGTCCTGGTGGACTGTTACCTCAGTGGCGTCGAAGCGCAGGGGTCCTGCCAGTTGAGGCGTCACAGTCGGCGAGTGGATCGTCAGAGCCGTGAATGAGCAGAGTCCGGGTCTGCGGTCAGTGCCGTCTTCGAGGGGGCCACCGGTCCGGCAGGATGCTGACATGACGAACCGATACGGCGAACCGATACGGACCGTGCGTGAGGCGCACTGTTCTCGTTGCAAGGCACCCCGTGCAGAGATGATCCACCTGCGCTTCGAGGGCGATGCCGACGTACGCCGCTGCGGCGAATGCGGCAAGGAGTGCGAGCTGGAGATCCTTGAGTACGCCGAGCCGAGCGAGGTGACCCACCCGGGCGCGGGGTGATGTCACCCGGGCACCGGTCGGTCCGGGGGCCTCGACCCGCACCGGCCGGTGCCCGGGGAAACGGGAAGGGGCCCCCCCCCAAACTCTGGAGCGGGGGGGCAGACGCGGCCCCCCACGGGCGCTGTTAAAAAACACACACCCCACCCCACACCAACGGAT
>NZ_JBHWIR010000100.1:19281-27312 GCF_042731835.1 Kitasatospora sp. NPDC059817
GGGGGGGGGCCCCCCCCCCCCCCCGGGCGGGGGCCCGGTCAACGGGCACCCCCCCCCCCCCCCCGGGGGGGGGGGGCCCCCCTTCCGGTGCCACCGTGGCCTCAAGGGTGCTGGCTTAGGTGAGCGGCCATTCGCCGGGCGGTACGGGTGCCTGGCGTTGGGCTTCGCGTACGGCTTCGTCGGTGCCGCACGTGGTGCAGATCGGGACGTCCCGGCCGGTGGTCACCCGGGAGTGGGCGGGCCGTTCACCGAGCGGTCCGCCGCAGCGCGGACAGCGGGGGTCTGACAACGGTCACTCCTCGGGGTGCTCGCGGGCCGACTTGAGGATGTTGTTCCAGGTCGGGCGGGAGTAGGTCTTCTCCGCCCCTTCCTGGAGCTGGGGGATCAGTTCGGCGTTCGTGGCCTGGGGGTTGGCGGCGATGGCCTGCCGGGCGAGGGTGAGCCGTTCGTCCCCCTGGTACGGGTAGGCGGCCCCGTGGCGGGGGCCGGAGGGGCGTCCGCCGCCGTGGCCCTTGCCCTTGCGGTCGCCGAGGTACTGCCACAGCCGCCAGCGGTACCACTTCGGGCGCCGCCGGGTCGGCAGTTCGTCCCAGTCGTCCGGGTCGGGCCAGCCCTCCGGCGGGTTCTTGACGTAGTGGGAGACGGTGGCGGAGTCGGAGAACCCGCAGACCTTCGCGGCTTCAGCCGGGCCCACCAACTCGTCCGGGTCGCCGTCGAGCTTGGGCGCGTTGGTGGTGTTGGCGGCGGCGCGGCGGCGTTGGAGTTCGTGGTGCCACGTCGCCCAGACGTCGCCGTCCCAGTGCATGACGCCGTCGATGATCTCCGCGGGCGGGTGCCCGTTGTTCTCTCGGTCGGTCCAGAGGTTCTGGAGCGTTGGTTCGCTGATGTTGTGGACCTTGCGTAGGTCCGCGCGCGAGTAGAGCGTGCGGCCGTTCTTGGCGGGCACGGTCGCCTCCTGTTCGTGGTCGTGGCTGCTGGGTGGGGTCACTGGGGTTCGTCCGGCTCGGGGACGGGCGTCCAGGTGCGGCTGCCGGCGGGTTCGAGCCGGGTGAGGGTGGCTATCTCCTCCACCGGTACGGCGGCGGCCCAGTCGTCGTGAGCGGGGTGGCCGACAGGGAGGTTGAGCACGAGGTGCCGGCCAGTCCGCGGGAAGTCCTCAACGATGACGAAGCTGTCGGTGTCCTTCGCGCCGATGCTGTTACCGCTCTTGAGCTGGGCGGTGTCCCCCGGCTGGGGACAGTCGGGATGCCGATCGCATAGCATGGTGTGGTCTTTCTGGTGAGAGAGACACCCGGACGGCCAGCACCGTGTTGCCATGTGTGCTGGCCGTCCTTTGTTGTCTGGTGGCGCGGGTGCCGGTTCGACACCCTCCGGGGCGGAGGTTGCCCGCTCCGCCGTCGGCGGAGTAATTAGACCATCTTTGAGCCGGGCGGCGGGGCTCTGGCACGGAGTGCGGCGGTCATCAGAACAGGGCTTCCTGAGCGGCGTGGCGGGTGCGCGGGTTGGCGGGCGGACGGCCGACGCGGAGTTCGTAGCGGGGGCGTCCGCGGTGCGGGGGTGCGTGGGCTTCGCGGCGGTGGCGGCTCCACGCCACCAGCGGGGCACCCTGGTCCAGCCACCCGGGCGGGTAGCGGGAGGTCAGCTGTGCCCACCGCGCCCGGTCGTGCGGGAGTGCCCACCGGTCTTCGGTGGTGGTGAGGGGTGGCAGCTCGCGCCAGCCGGGGAAGGCGTGGTCGTGGGCGTCCTCAACGGCTTGGTTGTCGCCGTCGCCGTACCCGGCGCCACGGTGGACGGAGCCCTCCCAGCCACAGGCCAGGCACCCACCCCGGAACTCCTGCGCTTCCCGGCGGCCGGTTCGCCGACTGCGGGTGAGCAGGGTCGGAGCGTGGTGCTTGGGCGGTTCGAGTTCGTGCCCGAGGTCGCTGTACTCGCCGCCGGGGTGGCCGTGGCGGATGTGCCACGTCCGCGGGGCGCTGTCGGTGGGCTCGGGGGTCCGCCCGTTGCGCACTCGCCAGTAGAGCGTCTGCCGGGCCCGGGCGCCGGTCGGCTCGACGGTGATCGCGGTCACGGCCGCTCGCCCGGGACGGCGGCGAGCACTTCGCGCAGGGGGTCGGCGAGCACGGCTTGCTCTGCCGGGGAGTCCTGGAAGCGTGGGCCGTAGGCGCGGCGGATCGCGCGGCGGGCGTCCTGGTCGCGGTCGCGGCCGGGGTCGTACGGTGACCGGTCGAGCACCTCGTAGCCGTATCGGGTGAGCACGTCGGCGATGATCGCGCGGACCTGTACGGGGTCGAGGGTGTGGAGGTCGGTCTCCTCGGGGGCGGCGAGGAGTACGCGGATCAGCTCGGTCGCGCTGAGCCGGGGTTGGAGGGGCACGCCGATCCGGTGGATGCCGTCCTTGCTCGGGGTGGCGGCTCCTCGGCGGTTGGGTGCCTGGGTGGTGCTGCGGTGGGTGGTCGTCTGGTCCATGGTGGTGGCTCTCGGAGGGTCTGGGCGCCGGGAGGCTGCCGTCAGAACAGGGCGTGGTCGGCGCGGGCGGCGGCGGCCCGGAAGGCGTGGGCGGCGTCGGCGGCGGTGCGGCCGGGCTCGGCGCTCCACCGGTCGATGGCGTCGCGGTTCAGTTCTTTCGCGGCGGCAGTGTCGGCGGCGTCGGTGGGGTGGCCGGTGAGGGTTTCGGCGAGCAGGGCGAACGCCTCGTCGCGGGCTTGGTTGATGCGGGGCCAGTCGTAGGTGCGGCCGGCGGCTCCGCGGGCGTGGCCGGCGGCGACTTCGAGGGCGCCGCGGGGCCAGCACGGCAGGACTGCGGTGCGGCCGGGGCCCGCGAACAGGCGGGGGCCCTGGTGGATGCCGACGTGCTCGATGTGGCAGGCGGCCCATTCCAGGATGGCGGCGGGGGTGTCGGCGATGACGATGCTCTCGGGGGTGTAGCGGATCTGCACGGTGTGTCCGTTCGGTGGTGCCCGGGGGCGGGGGGGGGCGCCCCCCCCCCCCCGGGGGGGGGGGGGGGTGTGGGGGGGGGGGGGGGGGGGGGCCGCGGGGGGGCCGCCCGCACCCCCCCCCCCCCGGGGGGGGGGTGTGGGGGGGGGGGGGGGGGGGGGGGGCCCCCCCCCCCCCCCCGGTGGTCGGGTCTACTGCTGGTAGGCGGGGATCAGTTCGCGGACGCGGTCCGGGCCGACGCATCCGCCCTCGTGGCGGTGGAGGCTCGGCAGATTGCCGTTCCTCCCGCGCAAGTGGCTCCAGAACTTGGGGCCGATCCACCCGCACAGCTCGCAGAGCAGGACCCAGTGGTTGTCCGAGCCGGGAAATCCGGTGGCGACGGCGCGCCACCGCAGCTTCGCGAGTCCGGCGAACGCGGTGAGGGCGCTCTTGACGTTGCGGTCGTTGAGGAGCATCCGCGGGTGCAGCAGCGGCACGGGGCCGGTCATCGGCTGGAGCGTTTCGGCGCGGATCTGGTCGAGTGGGATGGCGGTGATCTCTCCGGCGGCGTACTTCTCGGCGAGGCGGGCGGCGGCCTTCTCGATGCCGGGAACGCCCTTGTCCGGGCGGCCGATGTTGGTTTCCCCTGCGCTGGTCTCGACCCACCAGTCCCGGTTCCACCGGTGGGCGCGGCCGATGACCTGGTCGTGGCCGATGATCACGGGGTAGCGGCCTGCGGTGTCCGGGGTTGCGATGCGGTAGGGCATGGCGGCCTGGTGGGCGGTGGGCGGTGCGGTTTCGGGGGCGGCCGTCCGGTGGTGGTGCTGGCCGGGGACGGCCGGGTTCTGGTCGTCCGGCTCGGTGCCGGGGGCAGCGAGGATGACGGGTCGTTCGATGAGCTGGGTGGTCATGGTGGGGCCCTGTTCTGGTGAGAGAGGGGCCCGCCCCGGGGCGCTCGGCCGCCGGGGCGGGCGGAGCGTGGTTAGGCGGCTTCGGCCGGGGCCTGCTGGGCGGCGGTCCATTCACGGCGCGGGGTGATGCCCAGGCCTTCGAGAACCGGGGCGAGGCTCCCGTTGTCGGGAACCCATTCCCAGTCCGTGCCTTCGGTGCCGGGCTGCTCGGTCCAGGTGAGCATGTACGAGCGGCCGGACGTGCGGGGGTCACCGCACACGGCCTGTGCCTCGCGGCGGGTCATCGCCCACAGAGCCCGCTTGCGGCGGCGGGGGGAGTACTTCGAGGCGATGAGGACCAGCGCGGTGCCGTCCGGCTGGTCCGCCGCTGGCACCGGCTCCCCGACCGGCGGGGACGGCTCGGCCTGCTCCTGGGGTTCGGCGGCCTGGGCCGGTGCGGCCGCGGGCTGCATCTCGTCGGCGCTCCTGCGGCCGGACACGTCGTCGTAGGGGGCGGTGGAGGTCCAGCCGTCGTAACTGTCGTCGGTGGCGCGGACAACGGACTTGCCGGTGCCATTGAAGATGTGCGGGATGCTGACCGACTTCGGGTTGACGCGCAGGACCTCGTACCAGGTGCCCCGGTAGAGCACGAAGTCACCGCGCTTGAAGTCGGCCTTCGACCACACCTTGACGCCCCGGGCTTCGGCGTCCTTGATGACCTGCTCCCAGTGCGTGATCTCCTCGGCGAGTTCCTCGTGCCGGATGGTCAGTTCCGGGTCGGCTGGGTTGCGGGAGTAGCCCTTGGCGGACTCGCCGCGCTGCCACTTCTCCACCGCGCGCAGGTCGGCCCTCAGCTTCTCCAGACGGCGCAGGGTGCGGCCGGGGTCCTTGCGGAACCGCTCGTAGTTGGCGGCGGCCTCCTCGCGGCTGGCCCAGTGCTGGGCGCGGTCGCCCTCGGTGATGCTCTTGCGCATCGCGGTGTCCATCCGTGCGTGGTCACGGCGGGCGCGGCCCTCGGAGTGGTGGCCGACCAAGATCGGCTGACCGAATTCGAACCGCTCGGATATCGAGTGGCTCGTCTTCCACGCGGCCTGGGAGTTGCGGGCGGCGTTGTCGGCGTACCCGGCGAAGCGGTCGGCGCGGGCCTCGGCGCGCTCTTCCCTGTCTTCCTCGGCCTCGCCGAAGCTGCGGCGGTCCGCGTTGTCGACGGTCAGCGTGACGTCGAGGCCGGCGTCCCGCAGTCGCTGGGCGAGGAGTTCGAGGGAAGGGGTGTAGGCGGCGTGGTCGCGGCTGTGCCGGAGGTACCAGCAGTCGAGGTCCCTGCTCCAGCGGAACGGCTGGCGCAGGGTGCGGCCGTACTCGCGGAGTTTCAGGATCTCGGCCGATCCGTCTCCCCGGCTGGTGCCGTCGACCAGGGTTCCTTCCCGGCGGGTGTGGGTGATCTGGATGGTCATCGAACTGGTCTTTTCTGGTGAGAGTCTTTGGTCCGCCCGGAGGGCGGACGGGGTGCTGGAAGCGGTGAGCACCACCGGGGGCGGTCCGTGAGGGACGAGCGGTCCGCCGCCGTCGCGCCCTGCGCGACGGCAGGGGCTGCCGCGCCCCCGCGGGGCGCGTCCTTCGCGGTCCGGTGCCCGTCGTCGGTCGGCGGAGCCGCTAGGCGGAGTCGGCCGGCGGCGGTGAACGCACCGGACCGTGCTGCTGCCGCCCCGAAGGGGTGTCCGCTCGGGCTGTGGGGGCCCGCTGGTCCGGGGGTGTTGCCCTCCCCCGGACCGGCGGCCGGTCTACTCGACTTCGAGTTCCCGGAGCTTCTTGGTCTCGACGGTCGTCACAAGACCGACGCGGTTGTTCAGGAATCCCCTGGGGTCTGTGCACCGTATGTTGGTGAGCCCCCACGGCTTACCGTCAGTGTCGTGCAGGTGTTCTTCAATGACTCCGAGCCAGTGAGTTTCGGGGAGGTGTCCCCCGCCGGGGTAGTACGCCACGGGGGTACCGACGGGGAGCTTGTCAGCCTTGCGGTTCATCGGGTGGTTCCTTCTGGTGAGAGTGGCCGCCCTGCCGGTCCGGAGGTGTTGCCCTCCCCCGGACCGGCGGGGCCTTCGTCAGCTGCGGCGGGTGGCCGGGGCTCCTTCGATCCGCTCGCGGACGGCGCGGTTCACGGCGGCGGTGAGGTCGTCCCCGTCGTTGTACGCGAACCGGCCGAGCGTCAGGCTGGTGGCGATGTCGCAGAACGCGCCCTGGTCCATGGTGGTCAGCGTTTCGTCAAGCGGCGTCAGCTCGTGGGGGAACATCGCCTGGACGCTCAGGCCCGGCACCGGGAAGCCGAGGGTGTAGTACCAGACGACGACCATTCGGGCCTCGTCGGCGAAGTCCGCCCCGCCCCAGGGGCCGACGACGATGGACGGGCGGGGGTCGAGCTGGTGGCCGCTGGCCCAGGGTCCGGCGGTCACGAGGGTGGCGGTGGGGAAGTCCTGGACGGTGAGGGTCTGGGTCTCGGTGGTCATCGTCGTGCTGCTTTCTGGTGAGAGGTTCCGCCGGGGCCGGTCGGCCCCGGCGGGGGTGTCGGTCGGGGGTGTTGCCCTCCCCCTTCCGACACCATTAATTAAACCATGTTCTGGAGGGTGGGACAACCGGGGATGGTGTGATCGGCATCACTCCGGTAGAGGGCTGCGGTGGAGCGGATCAGGGCGGCGGCCTCGGCGGTGGTCCGCCCGGGGGCGTCGGTCCAGCACCACAGCAGGGTGCGGCGGCAGGCGCCTTCGGCAAGCCCCAGCTTCCGCCACCGGACGGGCGACACGGGGCGGCCGTGGACCTGGTTGCTGAGCACCACCAGGGAGTCGAACAGGGCCCGCTGGAAGATGTCCCACGCATCGCCGCGCTCGGACCAGCGGGGCCGGGCGGCGCGCACACCGCGCTCCCATGCGTGCAGGAGGTTGCACGGGGCGGTGTTGCCCATACGGCCAGGCTGCCAGAGGTGGTCACCCTGGTAGAGGCCGACGCGCTCGATGTGGTTGGCGGCGGCGGTGAGTATGCGGGCGGGGGTGGCGCGGGGCCTCCGGGACGGCATGGCGTTCTCCTGGACGGTAAAGGCGGTCAAGGTGCCTTGTTATCAACGGACTTGGCGGTGATGGTGCAGTCAGCCTGACGCGCGGGGGTGGACCGGGGCGGCGGGCCGCCGCCCCGGTGAAAGTGTGCAGATCAGGCGACAAGCGATCCGGCGGGCATGGCTCCGACGCGGCGGGTTCCGCCGATGTCGGCGCGGTTTCCTGCGGCGGCTCCGTCGCCATAGCCGCTGCCGGTGTACGTGCCGCCCCGGGTCCGGGCGTGCGGGTGGTCCTTCCGGTATGCCGCCTCGACCGCCGCCGCCCGGTCGGCCAGCACGAGTTCGCCGCTGCGGCCAGTGGCGGACGTCTCCCCGCTGGCTGCGGCTCGGGCGTCCTCCTCGATCGCCACCAACCGTTCGATGACGCGCTCGATGAATCCGAGCTGCCAGGAGTTGCGCCACGCCCTCGCACTGCGCACCCCGAACGGGATGATCTGCTTGTTCAAGCCGTTGAGCATCTGGAGCAGGAGTGAGGTGTACAGGATCTCCGCCCGCTGGACATCGGACTCGAAGCCGATGATGTGGACGCGACGACCACCGTCCGCGCCCGTCTGGCCCATGTGGACGGCTTGGCAGCCGACAGCGTCCGCAATAAAGCACAGGAGGCGGACGCGGGACATCGACCAGGGGTTGGGGAGGTCGACATGGCGGTCCGTGAGCCCGTCCCGCGACGGCCGCCCGTCGCTCAGGAGGGCCTCGTCAACGCCGTACTTCGCCATCATCTCCATCGCCCGCTGGCGGGCAAGCTCCGCCTCGGCCTCCGGCGTCGCAGAGTCCTCCGCCTTGGCCAGCAGCGCCCGGATGGTCGCCAGCTTCGGGTTTACGTCCGCCTGGGGGGTCGTCACAGTCCTGCTCCTGGTGAGAGGTGGTGCCGGGGGCCGGTCGGCCCTCCGGTGGCCGGCTGGGGTGTTGCCCTCCCCTTCCGACATCACTAATTAAACCATGTTCTTGGGGTCGGGTCAAGCCAGAGAACGCCCCCGACCTGCCCCTTTCCCCACACCGACCCGCACCCGCCCGGCCGGGCCCGGCCACAACGGGCCCCGGCGGGGCTCCCTCCTCGGTCGGACAGCTCCGCCGCACCGGGGCTCCGGGTGGGGTGTCCAGGCTCGCGAAGCGACCGCGCAGCGG
>NZ_JBHWIR010000101.1:0-26995 GCF_042731835.1 Kitasatospora sp. NPDC059817
GCCGAGACGCTGCGCCCGCGCGGCCGGGGCCGGGGCGAGCGGCCCGACGGCGACCAGGGCCGGGAGGGCGGGGAAGGCCGGGAGAACCGGGCCGGCCGGGACCGGTGGCTGGGGCGGCTGTGGCAGGGCGGGCGTGAACGGACGCCGGTGGACTGGCCGGCCCGGCTGCGGGAGTGGTGGCCACACGCCCGGACCGGCCTGCCGCGTCGGGCAGGCGCCGTGCTGCTGCTGTTCCTCGCCCTCGGGTTGCTGCTGTGGGCGGGGGCAGTGTTCCGCTACCCCGTCGAGGCCGGGGTCCAGCTCAAGATCTCGCCCGACGGTGCCTTCGGCGGGCCGTTGAAGAAGGCCGGCGAGCACGCGGCCCAGCAGGTGGTCGGCCAACTGGGGGCGGCGCTGGTCGCCGCCGCCGTCCTCGCCTTCTTCCCCGCCCGGGTCGGCCTCGGCACGGCGGCCCTGACCGGCGTCGGGGCCTTCGCCATCGGCTACCTGCGGCTCGGACCGCCGATGACGGGCCTGGAGATGCCGAAACCGGTGGCCGAGCGGGTGGTGCTGTTCGAGGGCGGGATGGGCAGTTGGGCCGGCCTCGCGGCGGTGGCGGCGATCGTGGCGTCGTTCGTGCTGATCGAGCGCGCGGCGAACCGGCTGCTGAAGCCCGCGCACGAGGCCCGGCGGCAGGTGCGGGAGGCCTGGCGGCGGCTCGCCGGGCGGGGCGCGGCGGCACGGTGGGACGGCAAGCAGTGGCGGACGGGCCCCGTGGGCGCCCGCGACCGCGCGCTGTTCGCGCTCGGGAGCACCTGTGTGCTCGCCCTGCTGCTGTGGGCGGCGGTCGAGGTGCGGCTGGCGGCCACCGGGCACCACCCGACGCCGGCCTCCTGGGGGACCGGCCAGACCGGTGCGGCCTACCAGTCCGGGTTCGTCGTCCTGCTGGCCGTCGTCTCCCTCGCGAGCACCCTGGGGACGCCGGTCACCGCCCGGGCGCTCCTCGGCTGCTGGATCCCCGTCACGCTGGTGCTCGGCGCCTGGCCCGGACCGCTCGGCCCGGTCGAGGCGCTGCGGATCCCGGTGCTCCAGGGGCAGTTCACGGCCGTCGCGGAGTTCTGGGGGTACGGCGCGTTCTGGGCCGCGTTGCTGGTCGCGCTCCCGCTCGCGGCGTACGGGGTTCTGCGCACGGCCCGGGCGCGGGGGGCGGGTACGGGGGCGGGCGGCTGACGGGCGAACGGCTGACAGATAACAGATGACAGAGTTCAGCTTTCAGATTTTGAAATCTGTTATCTGGCGGCTGTCAGTTGTCAGCCGCCCGCCGCCGGCGATCCAGCCGCCATCCGGCTCAGCCGACCAGCCGGGACAGTTCGATCGAGTGCCCGGTCCGCTCCACCTTGGCGCAGCGAATAAGGGTACACCTCGCCATTGACCTGCGGTTTTCCCCTGGGCGACACGTGCGCTCGATGCTGGTCGTCGTGCCTACCTCGATCAGGGTTCCACGCGCCGGACGTACACCCCTTCGGCGAGCAACGAGAACCCGTGTTCCTCCCAGGCCCGCCGAAGCTTCTCGATGGCCTCCTCGTCCGGCCGCCGCACCTCGGGGTCGTCGGAGTCGTAGCTGCACGGCTCGTCCGGCCCGTGGTCGTGGATCGGTGCCGGGTAGCAGACGGCGAGCGCCCCGGGGACCGCCAGGCGGCGAAGGGCCTCGACGGCCAGGCGCATCGCGACGCCCTTCCCCCGCCACTCGGCGGAGACCTCGACGGACTCCAGCAGGAGCAGCAGCGAGGGGCACAGCTCAGCCAGGATCGGCACGAGTCCACCGTCCTCGGTGAAGATCACACGAGGGATGCGATCGAGCAGGCCGGGGTCCAACTCCAGCGCTGCGCGTGGGTTCGGGGTCGCACCCGGGATCACACGCGTCATGGTGGCGGTGCCGAACACGGTGTCGCCGTCATTGAGGTAGAAGCTTGCCGTCCAGCGGTCGGCCCGCGCCTTCCAGTCCGTTCCGGCGAAGTGGCGCGACTGGTACGAGATGACGATTCGGTCGTCCACCGAGTGACTCCCTTGCAACGGGGGACGGCCCCCGCGCGGCATGGTGCACGCGGGGGCCGTCCAGAGTGTCAGTCCGTCACTTCGACGGCGTCGGGTTGGGGTTCTCCTTCGCGGGCTTGCCCGCGTGCTTCGGCGGGGGCTTCTCGTTGCCCTTGTGCTTGGACACGATGATCTCGAAGCGCATGGGTGAGTCCTCCTACTCGGCGGTGGTGGCGGACGATCCGGGCTCCATGGGGCCGGGCGGCCTCTCGGGCTTGTTGGGCGGGTCGTAGCGCATACTGGTGCCTCCTCGCGCTGGGATATCCCGGTCACCGGTTGGCGGCCGGGCCGTTCGGTGTTGCGGAACCCGCTCCGACCGTTCGAGCTGTCCAGGTCCGCCGGTCGGGGCGGGAGTTCGGGCCCGCCCGTGCGCCCCGGGGGGACGACGCACGGACGGGAGTCTCAGCGGGTCAGCAGCCATCCCAGGGCGACCATGCAGAGCGATCCGGCCACCACGTAGGCCCAGACCTCGGCCCGGGTGGTGTGACCGGCGCGGGCCTGCTCGGCAGCCTCGCGGTACTCGGCCATCTGGTCATCGGCCATGAGCCGCCCCAGGTCGGCCGCAGTCACCTCATCCATACGGGCCGCGCGTTGATCTGCTGCGTAGCCGCCCGCAGCCGGGCCAGCGTCGGCGAATCCACGGCGGGCTCCAACTCGGGCCTCTCGGCGGTCGGGCTCATCTGCTGCGCCGCCCAGTCCCGGGCCTCCGCGTAGCTGGAGAACCACACGTCCCGCCCGGCCTGCCCCCGCGCCCAGGTCGGCGCACCACCCGCGCGGTAGTCCAGGACGCCGTACCCCTCCATGCCGATCGCACCGGAACGAGGGACGGGGCACAGCCCGGCGTGCCCGGGGCGGCCGTACCAGGCGTCAGCGCCAGCCATCAGGCAACCTCCCCGCGTGAACGCGGCAACCACACGCCGGACGCACGCTCGGCAGGGCGCCCGCCTTCCGATCGGCCTCGGCCTTCCGGTACTCGGCCAGGATCGCGGCCATCTCCTCCGGGGAGGCCCGCCGGTCGTCCCGGAGGGGCCGTCGCTGCCGCGAAACAGTCATCGCTCGCACGCTCCCTACATCCGCCGCTGCGACTGCGTCTGCAAGCCGTCAGCAGGAAGGTAGGGAGGTGGCGGCGCGGCCCGCGAGCAAGTTGCACAGCCTTGCGCGGATTCACCCAAGCGCGCCTATCGCCGATGTGATGAGTGCACGCGCCTGGGCACCGTAGACCGCGAGACACTGCAACTCGCCGAACGCCCGGACGTAGTCAGCGATCTCACGAGGCTGAGTGACGTTGACCTCAGCCGTCAGCGTCTCCACGACGGCGTGCCGATCGTCGTACAGGTAGAACGCTTCCAGGGGCCACATGCCGCGCTGCGCGGTGGACGGGATAACCCCCAGCGACAGCGAGGCCAGCGGCATCATGGCAAGGAGATGGCCGAGTTGTCCGGCCATGGTCTCCGCGTCGCCGATACGGGAGCGGAGTACCCATTCCTCCATCAGTACCGCGAACCGGTGTCTGCCCTCGTGCAGAAGCCGTCCCCTCGCCACCCTCGCGGCAACGGCGTCGGCTACGTCGTCAGGGGTTCCCTGGAATTCCGTGATGGAGCGCATCAGGGCAGTCGCGTACTCCGGAGTCTGGAGGAAGCCAGGAACGACGTTCGAGACGTACGTCCGGCACAACTCCGCCCGCTCGTGGAGCGCATAGAAGTCCTCCTGTACCTGGCGCATCCCGGTGCGGTGGAGCCGCCGCCACTCCAGGTACATCGATTCGACCGCTCTCGACGTGGCGATCAGATCGTCCGCCTGGTCGGACGCCGAGCAGGCCGCGCACCACGCCCGAATATCGGAATCGGCCGGCGGGGTCCGCGCGCTCTGGATTCGGGACACTTTCGAAGGGTTCCACCCGCACCGGAACGCCAGTTGCTTACCCGTCAGTCCGGCATCCTTGCGGAGGCCGACCAGGCGGTTGGCAAGGGCAAGACGCGCCGCTTGCGCGCTTGATGACGGTGACGTCGGCATTGTCTGGCGGTCCGGTGCTCGCAGGGTAGGGGTAGGTCAGACGCTGTACTCGTCGTGCGGGGTGCCCCGCTCCCAGACGGCTTCGAACGCGGAAGAGACGAGACGAATCGTCGCGGGGTCCTCGGAGAAGGCGAACCCGGGTTCGGCCCAGTCGCCGTACCCCGTGAAGAAGTGGAACAGCACCAACCTGTCGTCGATCAGCCAGAAGTCGTTACCCGGCAACGCGATGTCCGACGCCTGACTCCTCGGAAGCCACCGGACCAGTTCCCCAGCAGCGAGATTCATCGGGGTGACCGCGTGCTCCCACCGGATGTAGTCGGTCACCGGCTCGGAGACGATCCGGGCCCTGCGCATGACCACCCCACGGCCGATCGTCTCGCGGACGAGACCCAGCCACTCGGGCCACCACGAGGCTTCGGGGTCCAACTCGATCTCGCCAGTGCGGGCGAAGCGGTCGATCTCCTCTGCCTCGTCGCCGACAGCGTAGGCGTCACGCATCTCCAGGTGTACTGCGGTCTTCTGCGCGTTCTTCAGCAGCGCGGCGAAGTCGGGCACGTTCGACACGTTCGATAGCCTCCTTCAGGATCGGCAGCATGCGCGCCGGGATACGGATCACGGACTCATGAGCGGGGATTCCGATCGCGTGGCCGGGAACCCACTCGGTCCCCGCGATCTTCTCGCAGAGCGCGGCATCGGCCGTCAAGCTCTGCACGACGATCTCCTCCGTCTCGTCCTCGACCCACACGGTGGGCGAGCCTCCGCCGCCGGTGGTCGGGTCGATGCCCACGAAATCTAGTGCCACGACGATCTCCAACGTCTAGGGAGTTGCGGGGACATGCACCACCGTCAGCCCTGTGAGTGAGATCCACAACCCCGCATGCACGAAATTGCACGAAGTCGGTATGAGGCGCGTCCCCCACGCCGTTCAACGCAAGATGAGCCGGGACGTTCGCTCGGCAGGCAAGCCCGGATAGCCCACTGGAATCCCGAGGGTCCAGAACGCACGAAAGGCCCCGGCCACCCAGTTCATTGGGCGGCCGGGGCCGGTCTGCTCAGGCGGTCAGATGCGGTTGCCCCAACGGTGGGCGGCGAGGCTGCGCGCGGCGTTGGAGCGGCCCGTCTCGGGCTCGTCGCCGGGGAGGCGGACGCGGGCGATCAGGCGGCCTGCCTCGGCGCGGAGCTGTCGGGCTTCTGCGATCAGGGGGTGGGCGACCTGGACGCCGTGGCGGGTGCCTCCGGCGATCAGTCGGCCGTCGGCGCGGACCTGTTCGTCGCAGTGGGAGGCGTCGCGCAGGTGGTGCTCGGCGAGGCGGAGCGCGGCGTCTTCCTGGGGGTCCAACTCGATCTCCAGGGCGGCGAGTCCGGCCCGAAGGTCAGTGATGATCTCGTGCAGGGGAATCCCTTTCCCTACTCAGGGTGGTTGATTGTCACAGTGTGTGCAGGAGGGTTGGTCTGTGCCCATGCGCATCGGTGCTGGCCTGCTATGACGCCCCGGTGAAGAAGGAGGCGCGAAGGGGAGTCACCCCCCGGGGCAGTGGCCGGCGTCACGCGCCGACGCGCACTCTCCTTTCCCTCGATTCTGATTAACAAGGCTACGAAGAAAGGAAGTTGTAGCCGTAAGGCGCGCAAGGCCAGCGCGAAGCCGTGCAACCGCGATTCGTTGGCCGCGCGCTGGCCTGCACGGGTAGCTACGGAATCTGCCGCAGTTGCGGAGACGCCGTGACCTGGTCCAGTTGGGCGGGGTCGCCAAGGCTGCTGCCCACCCGCGTCACGGCCTCACGGGGCGCCCACGGGCCCTCGGCTGCGGCCGGGCTCTGAGGGGCCACCGTGCGGGCGCACAGAGTCTTGCGGGTCGCCCTTCCGTGGGCTCTGAATAGGGGGTGAATCCTGTACCCGTTATTCCCGGCCACGCTGTGAAGGGGACATTCCGGCCCGTTTAAAGCCCCGCCCCTGTGCTCACCACGCCTTACGGAGCAGCCGTTCGGCGATGGCCAGGTGGTCGGGCTTGGCGGGGGCGGTCGGGTCGAGCCCGCCCCCGGCCGAACAGCGGGCGCGGTGTCGCAGCCTCGGTGTGGGCGAGCTTCGGCTTCGTGGTCGCTTTCAGGCCGTACGGAGCGGCCCCGAGCCAGCGGCCCTGTCGGCGCTGCTCGTTCTTCGTGTCCCGGACCTTCTCCGACAGCCGGGCGGAGAACTCGCGGGACTCCTCGGCCGCGTTGATGATGTGCTTCCGATCGCGCGGCCGGATCGAGTCCAGGCCGTCCCAATCGAAGATCAGCCGCTTACCGGCGTCCAGGACACCGACGACCTCACCCGCGCCCTTCCGGCTGAACCGGCTCATGTTGTACGACCACAGGGCCGCCGCTTCGCCTTCGTGGAGCCGGTCCAGGGCCTTGTCGAACCTCGGCCGGACCTCGCTTTTGTACGCCGACAGGTTCTCGCGGTGGACGACCCCGCTCCGGTAGCCCTCGCGGGCGGCGAAGCCCCTTCCTCGGGCCTCCTGGGCGTCCATGGACAGCTCTTGCTTGTGGCTTCCCTGTCGCAGCTTCTTCGACTTGCGGCAGTACAGGTCCATCACGTCGGGGCCGTCCATGATCACACCTTCGGTCAGCTGACGCGCCCCCGCAAAAGATCATGAGCGAGTGAAAAGGTCGTTCCGCGAACCTTCGCCCGCAGGTAGCGCACGTTGCTCGCGGACAGGTGCACGCCGGTCGGCACCCGCCGCCGCACGGTGATCCCGAGGTCGGCCAACTGCTGCGCCTTGTCCGGGTTGTTGCTCAGCAGGTCGATGCCGGTGGCGCCGAGGGTGGCGAGCATCTGGGCGGCGGCGGTGTAGTCCCGGCCGTCCTCGGGCAGGCCGAGCGCCGTGTTGGCGTCGTACGTGTCCAATCCGGAGTCCTGCAAGGAGTAGGCCTCCAGCTTGTTGTAGAGCCCGATGCCCCGGCCCTCCTGCCGCAGGTACAGCAGGTAGCCGCCGGCCTCGGCGATCCGCTCGACCGACTCGCGCAGCTGCGGGCCGCAGTCGCAGCGGTCCGAGCCGAAGACGTCGCCGGTCAGGCACTCCGAGTGCAGGCGTACCAGCGGCGTCCCGCCCTCCGGCACCTCGCCGAACGCGAGCGCCAGGTGCTCCGCGCCGTCGGCGAGGTCGTGGAAGGTGAGGGCCTGCGCCTCGGCGCGGTAGCCGTCGTGGAAGGTCAGCGGGATGCGCACACGCGAGCGCACCGTGGCGGGGCCGGGCTGCGGCATGGGTGGGCCTCCGTCGATGAGGAGATGGGTCGGCGAACCGACGAACCGATGGGTCGAGAGGGGCGGGCCGGCCGGCCCGGGGTGGATCGGATGTCGATGACCGTACTCGGTAGTTCCAATTTGAACAACTAAATACTGTCCGTGCCCGATTCGACTACGGACTGTGGTTCAGTCGGGCTCCGTGCGGACGCGAGGGCGCTGGTGGATCGTACGGTCCGCGAGGCGTGGGGGTTTCAGCATGTGGATGCGTCGGGAGCCGGACCGTGGACACTGCGAGGATTCCCCCGTTTCCTGGGCACGGGAATGCCTCGCGCACGAGCACCGACGACCACGGAAGGTCCTGATCAGATGCCCACAACCCCTCCCGCCGCCACCTCCCCGACCTCCGTCGACGCCGAGCAGCGCGTGATCGAGGCGCTCTACGCGGACGTGGTCCGCCGGAACAGGGGTGAGACGGAGTTCCACCAGGCGGTCCACGAGGTCCTGGAGACCCTCGGGCCGGTGCTCGCCCGCCGCCCCGAGTTCGTCGACGCCCGGATCATCGAGCGGATCTGCGAGCCCGAGCGGCAGCTCATGTTCCGGGTGCCGTGGACGGACGACTCCGGCGACATCCACGTGAACCGCGGCTTCCGGGTGGAGTTCAGCAGCGTCCTCGGCCCGTACAAGGGCGGGCTTCGCTTCCACCCCTCGGTGAACCTCGGCATCGTCAAGTTCCTCGGCTTCGAGCAGATCTTCAAGAACGCGCTCACCGGGCTGTCGATCGGCGGCGGCAAGGGCGGCTCCGACTTCGACCCCAAGGGCCGCTCGGACGCCGAGGTCATGCGGTTCTGCCAGTCCTTCATGACCGAGCTGTACCGCCACCTCGGCGAGCACACCGATGTCCCCGCCGGGGACATCGGCGTCGGCGGCCGGGAGATCGGCTACCTGTTCGGCCAGTACAAGCGGATCACCAACCGCTACGAGAGCGGCGTGCTCACCGGCAAGGGCCTCGGCTGGGGCGGCGCGCAGGCCAGGACCGAGGCGACCGGCTACGGCTGCGTGCTGTTCACCGCCGAGATGCTGCACAGCCGCGGCGAGAGCCTGGACGGGCGCCGGGTCGTCGTCTCCGGATCCGGCAACGTCGCCATCTACGCGATCGAGAAGGCGCAGCAGCTCGGCGCGACCGTGCTCACCTGCTCCGACTCCACCGGCTACGTGGTGGACGAGAAGGGCATCGACCTCGCGCTCCTCAAGGAGGTCAAGGAGGTCCGGCGCGGCCGGGTCGCCGACTACGCCGAACTGCGCGGCAGCCACGTCCGGTTCGTCGAGGGCCCTGGCGTGTGGAGCGTGCCCTGCGACGTCGCGCTGCCCTGCGCCACCCAGAACGAGCTGACCGAGACGGACGCGCTGGCCCTGGTGCGGGGCGGGGTGCTGGCGGTCGCCGAGGGGGCCAACATGCCCACCACCCCGGAGGCGGTCCGGGTGTTCCAGGAAGCCGGGGTGGCCTTCGGCCCGGGCAAGGCGGCGAATGCGGGCGGCGTGGCCACCAGTGCCCTGGAGATGCAGCAGAACGCCTCGCGCGACTCCTGGACCTTCGCCCGCACCGAGGAGCGGCTGGCCGGGATCATGAAGCACATCCACGACTCCTGCTTCACCACCGCCGAGCGCTACGGACACCCGGGCGACTACGTGGTGGGCGCGAACATCGCCGGCTTCGAGCTGGTCGGGGACGCGATGCTGGCCCAGGGCCTGATCTGAGCCCTGCCGCCCGCCACCCGGCGCCCGCGGTCCTCCGCCTGGAGCTCGCGGTCCTCCGCCTGGAGCTCGCGGTCCTCCGCCCGGCGCCCGCGGCCCTTCGCCCGGCGCCGACGGCGCGACTCGCCGTCACCCGGCGATCGGTACCCGACCGGAGCGGGCACCGATTGTCGGGTGCGGCAGGGTGGGTCCTTCCTACGGTGGTGATCAGTAAGGGAAGGACGGGGTCGGAGTGCTGGAACACCTGAACCGGGCGATGGAGCACATCGAACGGAACCTGGACCAGGAGGTCGAGGTCGCCGAGCTGGCCCGAATCGCGATGACGTCGGAGTACCACTTCCGACGGTTGTTCTCGATGCTCTCCGGGATGCCGCTGTCGGACTACGTCCGGCGCCGGCGGTTGACCGTCGCCGGGGCCGAAGTCCTCGGCGGGGAGCGGACGTTGCTGGAGGTCGCGATCCGGTACGGCTACACCTCGGGGGAGGCGTTCGCCCGGGCGTTCCGGGCGATGCACGGGGTCGGGCCCGGTGAGGCCCGGCGCGAGGGCGCGGTGCTCAAGTCCCAGCCCCGGATGTCCTTCCGACTCGTCGTGGAGGGAAGCAGCAGTATGGAATACCGGATCATCGAGCAGCCGGACTTCCGGATCATCGGTCGGCGGGCGCGGGTCCCGCTGGTGCACGAGGGCGTGAACCCGGCCATCGCCTCGTTCATCAAGGGGCTCGGCCAGGAGACCGTCGACCGGATCTCGGCGCTCTCGGGCCGCGAGCCGGAAGGCATCCTCTCGGTCACCGAGTTCTTCTCGGAGAGCCGTGAAGAGGGTGTCGAACTCGACTACTACCACGCGGTGGTGGCGGACGCGGACACCGTCGTCCCGGACGGCCTGGACGTTCGGGAGGTGCCGGCGGGCACCTGGGCGGCCTTCTCCAACACCGGGACCTTCCCGAAGGCCCTCCAGGAGATGTGGCGGGACGTCTTCACGCAGTGGTTCCCGTCCAACCCGTACGAGTTCCGGCCGGGGCCGGAGATCCTGCGCACCCGGTTCCTGTCGGACGGCCAGGCGGAGGCCCAGCTGTGGATTCCGGTGGCGCGGGCGCTGCGCTGACGGACGGCCGCTGACAGCTGACAACTAACAGATGACAGATGACAGATAACAGATTTCGAAATCTGTTATCTGTCATCTGTTTTTTGTTCGCCCACAGCGCCCACAGCGCCCACAGCGCCCACAGCGCCCACAGCGCCCACAGCGCCCACTGCCGCCGCCCGCCGCCCCGCCCGCCCCCGTTCGGCCCAGCAGCGCCCGCACCCGTCCTCCCCCGCCCGCATGCTGGGGCGGGGAGGACGGGGGATCGCAACCGCTACCCGAGGAGTGGGATCACCGATGGCCAAGGCATTCGGCTTCGTCGACTACGGCGGGCCGGAGACACAGGAGTTCCTGGACCGCCCGGTGCTGGAGCCCGGCCCCGGGCAGCTGGCGATCGCGGTCGGCGCGGCCGGGGTGAACCCGGTGGACTGGAAGATCCGCACGGGCCTGCTCGGCCGGGAGCGCGAACTCCCCGCCGTCATGGGCCAGGAGGCCTCGGGCGTGGTCCTGCAAGTCGGCCCCGGGGTCACCGGGTTCACCCCGGGCGATGAGGTGTTCGGCCTCGCGGCCGCCGGTGCCTACGCCGAACAGACGCTGATGCGCGCCGAGTTGAGCGCGCTCAAGCCCGAGGGTGTCGGCTTCGACCAGCCGGCCGTCCTGCCCGTGTCGGCGGCCACCGCGGATGACGCCGTCCGTGACCTCGGCCTCGGCGCCGGCCGGACGCTGCTGATCCTCGGCATCGCCGGCGGTGTCGGCAGCGCGGCCGCCCAGATCGCCCGCAGTCGCGGCCTGATCGTCCTCGGCACCGCGAGCGACGCCAACCGTGCGTACGTGGAGTCCCTCGGCGCGGTGCCGGTCCGCTACGGCGACGGCGTCGCCGAACGGATCGCGGCCGCGGCGCCCGACGGCGTCGACGGCATCCTCGACCTGGTCGGCGGCGACGCCCTGCGGGCCGCCGCCCCCGTGCGCAAGGACCGTACGGAGCTGGTCAGCACCGCCGACCCGGCCACCGTGGCCGAACTCGGCGGCCGCTACATCACCCGCTCGACGACGTCCGAGACCCTGTCCGCGCTGGCGGCCCTGGTCGCCGCCGGTGAGCTGGACCCGAACATCACCGGCCGCTACCCGCTGGCCCGGGCCGCCGAGGCGCTCGCCTTCGTCGAATCCGGCCATGCCCGCGGCAAGGTGGTGCTCGAAGTCGCGTGACACAAAGCAAGAGTGACGATCAGTCAACAAGGGCCGAGAGATCGAGAACCGAGAGAAGAAGTCGAGAGAAGAAGCCATGAAGCAGAACTCCGTGACCATCGGCGGCCCCTGCTGGGTCGAGCTGGGCACCTCCGACCCGGCCGCCGCCAGCACCTTCTACGGTGAGTTGTTCGGCTGGCGGGCCGAGGCCGATGTGCGCCCCGAGGCCAGCGGCTACACCCAGATGTTCCTCGGCGACGCCACGGCGGCCGCCGTCAGCCCGCGGTTCGCGCCGCAGCAGCCCATCGCCTGGTCGACCTGCTTCGCGGTCACCGACACCGACGCCACCGTCGCGAAGGTCGAGAACGCCGGCGGCAAGGTCCTGAAGGAGCCCACCGACGTGTCCGACCTCGGCCGCTTCGCGGTGGTCGGGGACAGCTCCGGCGCGGTGTTCCTGCTCTGGCAGGCCCGCGCGTTCGCGGGCGCCGAGGTGTTCAACGAGCCGGGCTCGCTCGGCTGGGTGGAACTGCTCACCCGCGACCCGGCCGGTGCGACCGCCTTCTACCCGGCGGTCTTCGGCTGGTCCGTCAGCCCGTCCGAGCAGTACACCCAGTGGGGCCTGGACGGCGCCGACTTCGGCGGCATGCTCGTGATGGACGACCGCTTCCCGCCGCAGGTGCCGCCGCACTGGCTGCCGTACTTCTCGGTCGCGGACGTCGACAACACCGTCGCCCGGGCGAGCGGCCTCGGCGCGGACGTGCTGATGGGGGCCACCGACGTGCCGGACGGCCCCCGGATCGCGGTGCTGCGCGACCCGCAGGGCGCGTCGTTCGGCGTCTACCTGGCCGGCACCGAGGGCTGACCCCCCCCGGAGGCCACGCCCCTGCCCGCGCCCCTGTCGACGCCCCTGCCGAGGACCCCGACGTCCTCCCGTCGGGCGCAGTCTCCGCCCTCACACCGGGCGCCGACTGCGGCTGGAACGCCACGCCGCCGCCGTCGCGCCCGCGGTGACGAGCAGCGCGCCGATCGGCACCACGTCGCCGATCCGGTCGTACCAGGTCAGCGTCCCGGGCTCGGTGAGCGGCAGTCGGACGGTCAGCGCGCCGGTGCCGTCGGTACCGAGCCGGGCGAGCTCGCGGCCCTGCGCGTCGAAGGCCGCCGACACCCCGGTCAGCGAGGCCTGCACGGCCGGCCGGCCGGTCTCGGCGGCCCGGATCGCCGCCAGCGAGACGTGCTGCTCGGGTGCCCAGGTGTGCTGGAAGGTCGAGGTGGAGGACTGGTAGACCAGCACCCGGGCGCCGTCCCGCGCGGCGGTGCGGGCCAGGTCGGGGAAGGCCGACTCGAAGCAGATCAGCGCGCCGACCGGCAGCGGTCCGCCCGCCCGGTCGGTGGCCGGCAGGACGTGGAAGGCGGTGCCGGGCGCCCGGTTCTCGCCGGCCGCCCGGCTGACGCCGGCGATCCAGCCGAGCACCGGCCGCAGCGGGATGTACTCGCCGAAGGGCACCAGCCGGATCTTGCGATAGCGGTCCAGCACGCCCGCGGGGGAGACCAGTACCGCGTCCTTGGAGATCCGCCCGTCCGCCTTGCGGGCGTCCTCCCCGGCGATGATCTGCGCCCCGGTGGCGGTGGAGAGTTGGCGCAGCCGGTCGAGCGCGGCCGGGTCGCGGTCGAGGTCGGCGGTGGTGCTGCTCTCGCCCCAGACGACCAGGTCCACCGGCTGCCCGCCGAGCGCGGCGGTGGCCTGGGCGCTGGCCTCGAACCGGGCCTGCGGGTCGTCCACGATGCCGGGCTGGACCAGCGCGACGGTGACCGCCCCGGCCGGGGCGGGGGCGTCGCGCAGGGCGAACAGCAGCGGTCCGGCGGCCAGGACCAGGACGGTGGTCAGCGCCGCGAGGGCGCGCGGCCGCCGGTGCACGGCGGTCAGGACGATCAGCACCCCGGTGTTGGCGGCCGCGACGGCCGCGCTGACCAGCCAGATCCCGCCGGTCGAGGCGAGCCCGAGGATCGCCGGGTGCTGCCACTGGGTGGCGCCGAGCAGTGCCCACGGCCCGCCGAGGGCGTCCCAGGAGCGCGCGTACTCGGTGGTCACCCAGACCGCCGGGACGACGAGCAGCGCGAGCAGCGCCCGACGGTCGGTCAGCGGCGGGTGCAGCAGCCGGTGGACGGCGTACCCGAAGCCGCCCTGGAGCGCCCCGAACAGCACGGCGAGCACCGGTAGCCCCGGCCCGATGGACGGGACCAGCCAGTACATCGCGGTCAGGATGAAGCCCGCCCCGAACCACCACCCGCGCACCGCCGCCTCCCGCCCGCCGGGCGCGCGCTGCATCAGCAGCATCCCGGGGACGAGCGCGACCCACGCCAGCCAGGCCTGCCCCGGCGCCGGGAAGGCGAGCACCGGTACCGCCCCGGCGGCCAGGGCGCCGAACCGCGCGCGGTAGCGGTGCGGGCGCGCCTGCGGGTGGCCGCCGTGTCCGGACTGCCCGCCGTATTCGGAGTGCCCGGGAGGTTCAGGGTGCCGGGGGTGCCCGGGATGCGAGGAGTGCTCGGGGTGCCCGGGATGCGGGGAGTGCTCAGGGTGCTCGCGGTGCTCGGAGTGCTCCCGGTGCGGCGTGCGCCGGGCGGGGCTGGTGAGGGCGAGGCGGCGGGGCATGCCCCGTATTGTCCGCTCGGACGGACTGCGCCACCAGTGTTCCTGTCACCCGAATGGACTACGGGAACACTGGTGGCCACCCCCGTGGCTCAGCCCTCGTCGCCCTCCAGGTCCCCCTCGGTCTCCAGGAACGCGGCCTGCAACTGCGCGATCAGCTCCGGGTCGGGCTGCTCCCACAGCCCGCGGCTGGCCGCCTCCAGCAGCCGCTCGCTGATCCCGTGCAGCGCCCACGGGTTGGCGCCGGTCAGGAACTCCCGGTTGACGGGGTCGAGCACGTACTCCTGGGTGAGCTTCTCGTACATCCAGTCCGCGACCACGCCCGTCGTGGCGTCGTAGCCGAACAGGTAGTCCACCGTCGCGGCCATCTCGAACGCGCCCTTGTACCCGTGCCGGCGCATCGCCTCGATCCAGCGCGGGTTGACCACCCGGGCGCGGAAGACGCGGGCGGCCTCCTCGGTCAGCGTCCGGGTGCGGACCGTCTCCGGGCGGGTCGAGTCGCCGATGTAGGCGGTCGGCGCCTTGCCGGTGAGCGCCCGGACGGTGGCCACCATGCCGCCGTGGTACTGGAAGTAGTCGTCCGAGTCGGCGATGTCGTGCTCGCGGGTGTCGGTGTTCTTCGCGGCGACGGTGATCCGCTTGTACGCGGTCTCCATCTCCTCGCGGGCCGGCCGCCCGTCCAGTCCGCGCCCGTAGGCGTAGCCGCCCCAGACCGTGTACACCTCGGCCAGGTCGGCGTCGGTGCGCCAGTCCCTGCTGTCGATCAGCTGGAGCAGGCCCGCGCCGTAGGTGCCCGGGCGGGAGCCGAAGACGCGGACGGTGGCCTTGCGCTCGTCGCCGTGCACCGCGAGGTCGGCCTGGACGTGGGCGCGCACGAAGTTCTGCTCCGCGGGCTCCTCCTGGGCGGCGGCCAGGCGCACCGCGTCGTCCAGCAGGGCGACCACGTGCGGGAAGGCGTCGCGGAAGAAGCCGGAGATGCGCAGCGTCACGTCGATGCGCGGGCGGCCCAGCTCGGCGAGGGCGATCGGCTCCAGGCCGGTGACCCGGCGCGAGGCGTCATCCCAGACCGGGCGGACGCCGAGCAGGGCGAAGGCCTCGGCGATGTCGTCGCCGGCGGTGCGCATCGCGCTGGTGCCCCACAGCGACAGCCCGACCGAGGGCGGGTAGGCGCCGTCGTTGTCGGCGGTGTACCGCTCGACCAGCGAGGCGGCGAGCGCCTGGCCGGTCTCCCAGGCGAGCTTGCTCGGGACGGCCTTCGGGTCGACGGAGTAGAAGTTGCGGCCGGTCGGCAGCACGTTGACCAGGCCGCGCAGCGGCGAGCCGGACGGCCCGGCCGGGACGAAGCCGCCGCGCAGCGCGTGCAGCACGGCGTCCAGCTCGTCGGTGGTGGCGGCCAGCCGCGGCACCACCTGGGTGGCGGCGAAGGTCAGCACGTCGTGGACGGCCTCCGGCAGCCCGGCGGCGACCTTCTCCACCGCCTCGACCGCCCAGTCCTGCGCCTCCATGGCCTCGACCAGGGCGCGGGCCTGGGCCTCGGCGGCGTCGGTGGCCCCGAGGGTGAGCGCGGCCTCGTCCAGCCCGAGCGCCTCGCGCAGGCCCGGCAGCGCACTGACGCCGCCCCAGATCTGGCGGGCGCGCAGGATGGCGAGCACGATGTTGACCCGGTCGGTGCCGGCCGGCGCCTGTCCGAGGACGTGCAGGCCGTCGCGGATCTGGGCGTCCTTGATCTCGCACAGCCAGCCGTCGACGTGCAGCAGGAAGTCGTCGAAGCCGTCGTCCTCGGGGCGCTCGTCCAGACCGAGGTCGTGGTCCAGCTTGGCGGCCTGGATGAGGGTCCAGATCTGCGCGCGGATCGCGGGCAGCTTGGCCGGGTCCATCGCGGCGATGTTGGAGTGCTCGTCCAGCAGCTGCTCCAGGCGGGCGATGTCGCCGTAGGAGTCGGCGCGGGCCATCGGCGGGACGAGGTGGTCGACCAGGGTGGCGTGGGCGCGGCGCTTGGCCTGGGTGCCCTCGCCCGGGTCGTTGACCAGGAACGGGTAGATCAGCGGCAGATCGCCCAGGACGGCGTCCGGGCCGCACTCGGCGGACAGCGCGGCGGTCTTGCCGGGCAGCCACTCCAGGTTGCCGTGCTTGCCGAGGTGGATGACGGCGTGCGCGCCGAAGCCGCCGTCGGCCTGCGCGGCCTCGATCCAGCGGTAGGCGGCCAGGTAGTGGTGGCTCGGCGGCAGGTCGGGGTCGTGGTAGATGGCGACGGGGTTCTCGCCGAAACCGCGCGGCGGCTGGATCAGGACGAGCAGGTTCCCGGAGCGGATCGCGGCCAGCACGATGTCGCCGTCCGGGTTCTGCGAGCGGTCGACGTACAGCTCGCCGGGGGCCGGGCCCCAGTGCTCCTCGACGTGCTCGCGCAGCCCCTGGGGGAGCGTGGCGTACCAGCGGCGGTAGTCGGCGGCGGGGATGCGCACCGGGTTGCGGGCCAGCTGGTCCTCGGTGAGCCAGTCCTGGTCGTAGCCGCCGGCCGCGATCAGGGCGTGGATCAGGGCGTCGCCCTCGTGGGAGGCGTCGAGCGAGGAGTCCTGGGACGCGTCGTGGGAGCCGTCGGACGAGGCGTCGCGGGAGCCGGCGTGGCCGTCCCCGTTCGTTCCGTCCAGCCCGGGGAGGTCCGAACCCAGGTCCATGCCCTCCGCGCGCAGCCGGTTCAGCAGGCGGATCGCGCTGGCCGGGGTGTCCAGGCCGACGGCGTTGCCGACCCGGGCGTGCTTGGTCGGGTAGGCGGACAGCACGAGCGCCAGGCGGCGCTCGGCGGCCGGGATGTGCCGCAGCCGGGCGTGCTTGACGGCGGTGCCGGCCACCCGGGCGGCGCGCTCCGGGTCGGCGGCGTAGACGGTGAGGCCGTCCTCGTCCAGTTCCTTGAAGGAGAACGGGACGCTGATCAGCCGGCCGTCGAACTCCGGCACCGCGATCTGGGTGGCGGTGTCCAGCGGGGACAGGCCATCGTCGCTGGCCTCCCACTGGGCGCGCGACCAGGTGAGGCAGAGCGCCTGGAGGATCGGCCGGTCCAGGGCGGCGAGCGCGCCCGCGTCCCAGGCCTCCTCGTCGCCGCCGGCCTGCGCGTCGGCCGGGCGGGTGCCGCCGGCGGCGAGCACGGTGGTGACGAGCGTGTCGGCCTCGCCGAGCGCGGCCAGCAGCTCGGGCTCGGCGCCGCGCAGCGAGGCGCAGTAGTAGGCCCTGGCCTGCGCACCCTGGTCCTCGATCGCCCGGCAGAGCGTCTCGACGAAGGCGGTGTTGCCGCTCATGTGGTGGGCGCGGTAGTAGAGCACCGCGACCGTCGGGCCGTCCTGCGTACGGGCTTCGCGCTCCAGCGGCCCCCAGGCCGGGGCGGAGGCGGGCGGGGCGAAGCCGTGGCCGGTCAGCAGCACGGTGTCGGAGAGGAAGGCGGCCAGCTCGGCGAGGTTGGCGGCGCCGCCGTGCGCGAGGTAGGCGTGCGCCTCGGCGGCGATGCCGGCCGGGACGGTGGACAGCTCCATCAGCTGGGCGTCGGGGGCCTGTTCACCGGTCAGCACGATCACCGGACGGGGGCCGGCCAACAGCGTGTCCAGGCCCTCCTGCCAGGCGCGGCGACCGCCGAGCAGGCGGACCACGACGAGGTCGGTGCCCTCCAGCAGCGCGGGCAGGTCCTCGGGGGTGAGCCGGGCCGGGTTGCCGAGCCGGTAGCGGACCGGGCCCTCGGCGGCGCGGGCACTGAGCAGGTCGGTGTCGGACGTCGACAGCAGCAGGATCATGCGAAGGCCCTCCCGGCCTCGGAGCCGCCCCGAGCCGAAGGGCGCGCCGGCGTGGAAAGTGACGAGTGACGAGCGACGGACGAAAGCGCGTGGCATGCGACGGACGAAGGCGCGTGGCATGCGGCGGACGAAAGCGAGCGACGGCGCGTGACCGGCGACCGAAGGAGCGCCGAGGCGTCGGCGAAGCGCCCGGAGTCGGGCGGGCGTGAGGTGCCCGGGGACCCGGGCGCGGGCATGCGGCAGCGCATTGCTCTTCGAGCCTTCCTCGGGGTCCGCGCCCCGGGCCGGTGGAGGACGGCAGGAGTTCCTGGCTCCCGCGGCCGTCCGGTCTCCCGGTGAACCGCGGTCACAGTGGCGGGACCGCACCGGGCTTGCACCGGTTTCCTCCCCTGCGCCGTCGCTGGCGTGCGGACGGTCCGCGGGGACCGTCCGCCAGCATCGTACGGGGTGCGGCTGACCTGGGGGAGGGCGATCCCGGGGAGGCCGCCCGGAGCGCCCGGGGTGTGAGGCGACGGACAAAGGCAACCGATCGGATCATCTGTATGCTCGCGGCCATGCCACCGACACCCGACGCCACCGCGCCGGGCGCCGCGGTGCCCGACCGGGGGCGCGCGGACGCCTGCCCAGGGGCCCTTCGTCTACATCCGGCCGACGACGGCGCCCTGGCCCGGGTCCGGCTGCCCGGCGGTCTGCTGACGGTCCGTCAGGCATTGGCGCTGGCCGACGCCGCCGAGGCGCTCGGCGACGGCGAACTGGAGACCACCTCCCGCGGCAACGTCCAACTCCGCGGCCTGGCTTCGCACTGCGGGGCCGAACTCGCCGAACGGCTGCGCGCCGTCGGCCTGCTGCCCTCGGACACGCACGAACGGGTCCGCAACATCGTGGCCTCCCCGCTCGCCGGGCTCGACGGACACGGCTTCGCCGACGTGCAGGCCTGGGCGCGGGAGCTGGACGCGCGGCTGTGCGCGAGCGACTGGGCGGCCGGGCTCTCCGGCAAGTTCCTGTTCGCGCTGGACGACGGGCGGGGCGACGTCGCCGCGTTCGACGCCGATGTGACATTGATCGCAGGCCCGGACGGGTCGGCGCTGCTGCGCCTCGGACGGGCCGCCCACGGGCGTCCGGTGCCGGCGGGGCAGGAGGTGACGGCCGTGCTCGACGCGGCCCGGGCCTTCCTGGACGTGCTGCGCGAGAGCGGGCGCAAGGCCTGGCACCTGCGCGAGGTCCCCGAGCTGCTGCCGGCCGGGCCCGTGCCGGTGCCCGCCCTCGCCGGGGCCGCGCCCGCGGTCGGCGTGGTCCGCACGGCCGGCTCGTTCCCCGAGGTGGCGGGCGGGCTGTCGGTGGGCATGCGCTTCGGCCGGGCCGGCGCCGCGCAGTGGCGGGAACTCGCGGGCGCCTGCGCCGGGGAGATCCGGCTGACGCCCTGGCGCGGCGCGGTGCTGCCGGGGGCGCCGGCCGACCGGCTGCCCGCGCTGGCGGCGGCCGGGTTCCGGACCGCGCCCGGCTCGCCCTGGGAGCGGGCCACCGCCTGCACCGGACTGCCGGGGTGCGCCAAGTCGCGGGCCGACGTCCGGGCCGACGCGGCGCGGGCGCTCGATGCGGCAGCTGCCACCGGGAGCCCGCCGGTCGGCGGCCTTCCGGCTACCGGCCTTCCGGTTACCGGCTTTCCGGCTACCGGCCTTCCGACTGCGGGCCTTCCGATGGCCGGCCTCCCGACCGCCGGTCTCCCGGTGCACTGGTCGGGGTGTGAACGACGCTGCGGTCATCCGGCCGGGCGGTGGGTGGACGTGCTCGCCACCGGGCAGGGCTACCGGGTGACGGTGAACGGTCCGGCGGCCGCCGGGGCGGCCGTGGACGTGACGAACGAGGAGATGGCCGAGGCGGTCGCCGAGGCCAGGAGGACCACGAAGTGATCGAGTACGAGAAGGACGGCGCGTCCATCTACCGCCAGTCCTTTGCCACCATCCGTGCGGAGGCCGACCTGGCCACCCTCCCGGCGGACGTCTCCCAGGTCGCGGTGCGGATGATCCACGCCTGCGGGATGGTCGACCTGGTCGAGGACCTGGTGTACTCACCGGGCGTGGTCGCCTCCGCGCGCGAGGCGCTGCGGGCCGGGGCGCCGATCCTGTGCGACGTGAACATGGTGGCGAGCGGCGTCACCCGCAAGCGGCTGCCCGCCGACAACGAGGTCGTGTGCACCCTCACCGACCCGTCCGTGCCGGAGCTCGCCCGGAAGATGGGCAACACCCGCAGCGCCGCCGCCATGGAACTGTGGCTGCCCCGGCTGGAAGGCGCGGTGGTGGCCGTCGGCAACGCGCCGACCTCGCTGTTCCGGCTGCTGGAGATGATCGAGGCCGGCGCGCCGCGCCCGGCCGCGGTGATCGGCGTCCCGGTCGGCTTCATCGGCGCCGCCGAGTCCAAGCAGGCCCTGGCCGAGCACCCGTCCGGCCTGGAGCACCTGGTGGTGCGCGGCCGGCGCGGCGGCAGCGCGATCGCCGCCGCCGCCGTCAACGCGATTGCGAGCGAAGAAGAGTGACGGATCGTCAGACCTCTGGTGTCGGCCGGCTCTACGGGGTCGGGCTCGGCCCCGGCGACCCGTCGCTGGTGACCGTCCGGGCGGCCGAACTCATCGGCAAGGCCGACGTGGTGGCCTATCACAGCGCCCGGCACGGCCGGTCCATCGCGCGCTCGATCGCCGAGCGCTATCTGGCGGATGGTCAGATCGAGGAGAAGCTGGTCTACCCGATCACGGTCGAGACCACCGACCACCCGGGCGGCTACCGGGGCGCGCTGGACGACTTCTACGAGGAGGCCGCCGCCCGGCTGGCCGCCCACCTGGACGCCGGCCGCGACGTCGTGGTCCTCGCCGAGGGCGACCCGCTGTTCTACGGCTCGTACCAGCACATGCACAAGCGGCTCGCGCACCGCTACCCGACCGAGGTGGTGCCGGGCGTGACCTCTGTCAGCGCCGCGGCCGCCCGGCTCGGCCAGCCGCTGACCGAGGCCGAGGAGACGCTCACCGTCATCCCGGGCACGCTGCCCGAGGAGGAGCTGACGGCGCGGATCGCCGCCGCCGACTCCGCCGTGATCATGAAGCTGGGGCGCACCTTCCCGGCCGTCCGGCGGGCGCTGGAGCGGGCCGGCCGGCTCGACGACGCGCAGTACGTCGAGCGCGCGTTCATGGACGGGGAGCGCATCCTGCCGCTCGCGGAGGTCGAGGGCGAGACCGTCCCGTACTTCTCGGTGGCGGTGCTGCCGAGCAAGGTCGCGCCGCTGGAGCCGGTGGAGCGGCGGACGGACGGCGCGGGCGCGGTGGCCGTCATCGGCACCGGTCCGGCCGGGCCGCTCTGGCTCACCCCCGAGGCGCGCGGCGTCCTCGCCGAGGCGACCGACCTGGTCGGCTACACCACCTACCTGGACCGGGTGCCCGAGCGGCCGGGCCAGCGGCGGCACGGCTCGGACAACAAGGTCGAGTCGGAGCGCGCCGAGTACGCCCTCGAACTGGCCCGGCGCGGGCACAAGGTCGCGGTGGTGTCCTCGGGTGACCCGGGCGTCTTCGCGATGGCCACCGCCGTCCTGGAGGTCGCCTGCGAGGAGGCCTACCGGGACGTCCCGGTGCGGATCGTCCCGGGGATGACCGCGGCGCACGCGGCCGCCTCCCGGGCCGGCGCCCCGCTCGGGCACGACTATGCGGTGGTGTCGCTGTCGGACCGGCTCAAGCCCTGGGACGTGGTGGCCCGCAGGCTGCGCGCGGCGGCCGAGGCGGACCTGGTGCTCGCGCTCTACAACCCGGGCTCGAAGTCGCGCACCACGCAGGTCGCCCTCGCCCGGGACCTGCTGCTGGAGTACCGCGCGCCCGAGACGCCGGTGGTGATGGCGCGTGACGTCGGCGGGCCGACCGAGCGCGTGCGGATCGTCCGCTTGGGCGAGCTGGATCCGGCGCTGGTCGACATGCGGACGATCCTGCTGATCGGCTCCTCGCAGACCCAGGCGGTCGAGCGGGGCGG
Source organism: Kitasatospora sp. NPDC059817 (assembly GCF_042731835.1). NCBI lineage: Bacteria > Bacillati > Actinomycetota > Actinomycetes > Kitasatosporales > Streptomycetaceae > Kitasatospora > Kitasatospora sp. NPDC059817. Next base: position 21,760 of record NZ_JBHWIR010000101.1, read on the forward strand.
CGGCGTGAAGGTCGTCTGGACGCCGCGGCGGTACCCGGAGGAGTAACGGGCGAAGACTGACAGATGACAGCTAACAGATTTCATCATCTGTTAGCTGTCATCTGTTTTCTGTTACTTGTTCGCCGCCCGGCGTCCCCGCCTCCCCGTCACCGGGTCGGCTTGGCGATCACCAGCTCCGTGTTGTGGTCCTCGCCCGCGCCCAGCAGCGCCGCCGGCCGGCCGTTCGGGTCGTTGTACGACAGCTCGCGGTACAGCGCGGCGAGGTTGGCGTCCGAGGTGCTGCCGAAGTCCGTGCCGTACGGTGCGGAGGACTCGATCAGCGTCGTGAACAGGGAGAGCGTGCCGTCCCCGTTGTCCGCGATCTCGATGATGCGCCCGTGCTGCGGGTAGTCGATGTGCGAGGCGGTGTTGATCTCCCAGAACGCCCGCTCCGGCACCGCGTGGCCGTGCGCCGTGACCTTGTTCATGTGGGTGTGGCCGTTCACCCACGCGATCACGTTCGGGTAGCGCTGGAGCAGCGCCACCAGCTCGTTGCCGTCGTGCCGCTTCTCGAAGATGTTGCGCGGGTCGGGCAGCAGGTTGCCCATGGTGGTGCTCGTGTGGTGGCTGAACAGGAGGATCACCTCGTCCGTGCTGCCGCCCGTCACCTTGCGTCCGTCGGTGTCGTACCAGTGCCCGCTGTGCGCCTTCAACTGCTGCTCCAGCCAGCGCAGTTGCGCGGTGCCCAGTGAACCGTCCGCGAATCCGGCCTGGTTGGTGGTGTCCAGGCTGATGCCGAGCACCTTCTCCGAGATGCGGAAGGTGTAGTAGAGCTTGCCGCTGCCCACCATGTCCGAGGTGAAGCCGTGCCCGTACGGGCCGGCGCCGGTGTGCGCCGGGTTCAGGTGGGCCTTGGCGAACTCCTTGAGCGTGAACGGCCGTCGGCGCTCGTCCGGGGTGATCCGGCGCACCGCGTCGCCGCTCGCGAGCAGCTTCGCGAGCAGGAGCGCGGCGCCGGCCGGGTCGCGGCGCAGCGAGTCCATCAGCCGGGCCGCGTCCGCGTCGTTGCAGCCCTCCAGCTTGTACTGGCCGGTGTAGAGGTCGTTCAGCAGCCCGAGGTCCGGCAGCGAACCCTCAAGGCTGTCATCGTGGTTGCCGACCGTCGTGTACCAGGGCGTACGCAGGCCCGGCGCGTCGAACGGCCGGCCGGCGGCGTCGAGGAAGCCCGGTATCTGCGGGAAGCCCTTCGCCTTGTAGCCGTCGTTGTAGGCGAGTTCGGGGTTCCAGTAGGCGGCGTTGCCCGAGTTCTGCACGCCTTCGTAGCGGTTCGGGTCACCGGTGTTCTGGGCGAGCCGGCCGCCGCCCATGACGGTGAGGTACCAGTCGAGTTCGGCCTGCTCGTGGTTGTCGGTGTTGTCGCCGGTGGCCATCACCATGCTGAACGGCATCCCGGTGTAAGGGCCGCCGTCGAGCGCGTTGACCCGCTCGACGAGGGCCGAGACGCCGCGGGCGTTCAGGGCCTCCTGCGGCCGGTACGCGCTGCCGGTGAACCGGGCCAGGTACTCGAATCGCACCGGGGACTCGGTGTCCACCAGGTGCAGGTCGCTGAACTGGACGAAGCTGGCCAGCCCGGTCCGTCGGTCGTCCCGCCCGGTGCCCGGCGCCGCCAGGTCGCCGCGAACCACCAGCGGCCAGCCCGGCCCGGCCGTCAGTCGCTTGTACCCGCCGGTGCCGACGGGCGTGGCCACCTGGTCGAGCGTGGTGCCCGTCGTCTTGACCGCCCGCGCGGCGGTGGCCGTCAGTGCGCGCTCGCGCTCCGCCGCCGAGGCGAACTGCCCGCCGCCCAGCGACAAGGCCGACCAGGCGGCGGCCACCGACGTACCGGTGAGGAACGTACGCCGACTCATCCCTGCCACAAAAACCCCCACATGCTGATGGCCCGGCCGGACAACCCGGCCGCCGGACCCCGTGTCATGAACCCGCCCTCTGGCGGACCGCCAGATTACTCACTGGTAGGAGCGGGGTGCGAGGCCCGTGCGGAGAACTCTTCGGGAACGCGGGGCAGCGGCCGCTCCCCGACTCGGACACCGGGCCGCGGGGCCCCGCTCCACCGCCCCCGGTCGGGGCGCGGCCAGGCGAATGGGGGAAAATCGGTACCGACGGCCGGTGCGGCCGCACCTCAACGGAGCCGGAAGCGAGACGCAGGTGGCCAAAGCGGGAGCCGAAGCGGGAGCCGAGGCGGGGGCCGAAGCTGGGGCCGAAGCGGCGGCCAAGGCTGGAGTCGAAGCCGGGGGCCGGGCCGGCCAGCTGAAGAGCAGCGGCCTGCGGCACGGCTGGACCACGGGCGCCTGCGCCACCGCCGCCACCAAGGCCGCGTACACCGCGCTGCTCACCGGTGAGTTCCCGGACCCGGTGGCCATCACCCTCCCCAAGGGCCAGCAGCCGGCCTTCGCCCTCGCCGCCGAGGAATTGACAGCCAGGGCTGGGGTCCTCGCGGCCGGGGGCCGAGCCGCCGTCCCGCCCAGGCCGGCGAGCGCCATGGCCGCCGTGGTCAAGGACGCCGGCGACGATCCCGACGTCACCCACGGCGCGCTGATCCGCTCGACGGTGCGGGCCGGCGAGCCCGGCGCCGGCGTGGTGTTCCGGGCCGGCCCGGGGGTGGGGACGGTCACCAAGGCGGGCCTGCCGCTGCCCGTCGGCGAGCCCGCGATCAACCCGGTGCCCCGGCAGATGATCCGCGACGCCGTGGCGGAGGTGGCCGCCGCGCACGGCGGCAGCGGGGACGTGGTGGTCGAGATCTCCGTGGACCACGGCGAGGAGATCGCCCGTTCCACCTGGAATCCACGGCTGGGCATCCTCGGGGGCCTGTCCATCCTCGGGACCACCGGCATCGTCGTCCCCTACTCCTGCTCCGCCTGGATCGACTCCATCCGCCGCGGCGTGGACGTGGCCCGGGCGGCGGGCCGCACCCACGTGGCCGGCTGTACCGGTTCGACCTCCGAGAAGGTCGCCGTCGCCGTGCACGGACTGCCTGAGGACGCGCTGCTCGACATGGGCGACTTCGCGGGCGCCGTCCTCAAGTACCTCAAGCGCCACCCGGTGCCCCGGCTGACGATCGCGGGCGGCTTCGCCAAGTTGTCCAAGCTCGCCGCCGGCCACCTCGACCTGCATTCGGCGCGCTCCCAGGTGGACAAGGGGTACCTGGCCGAACTGGCGCGGCGGGGCGGGGCCGACGGGGCGCTGGCCGAGGCGGTGGCCGCCGCCAACACCGGGTTGGAGGCGGTGCAGTTGTGCCGGGCGGCCGGGGTGCCGCTGGGCGATCTGGTCGCCGAGGCGGCGCGGGCGACGGCGCTCGGCGTGCTGGTCGGCTCGCCGGTGGCGGTGGACGTCATCTGCATCGACCGCGCGGGCACCGTCGTCGGCCGGGCGGAGCCGCTCGGGCCGTGACACTCTCACAGAATCGCGGCAATACCGCCTGGTGATGTGAAGATCTGACGTTCATACGGGGCGAGAAACGGACAAAAGGAGTGTCACGCCCGCCCCTGGTTCTGTCGCCATCTCAACCATGAGATATGGTCTGGCGAGTGACAGGCGACTACCTCACCCGTATCGGCACCCTCATCCGTACCGCCCGCCAGCACCGCGGCTGGTCCCAGGCACAGCTCGGCGAGGCCCTCGGCACCAGCCAGAGCGCGGTCAACCGCATCGAGCAGGGCAAGCAGAACGTCAGCCTTGAGATGATCGCGCGCATCGGCGAAGCCCTCGACAGCGAGATCGTCTCCCTCGGCTACTCCGGCCCGATGCACCTGCGGGTCGCCGGCGGCACCCGACTCTCCGGCGCCATCGACGTCCGCAGCAGCAAGAACGCCTGCGTCGCGATCCTCTGCGCCTCGCTGCTGACCACCGGACGCACCACGCTGCGCAGCGTCGCCCGGATCGAAGAGGTCTACCGCATCCTCGAGGTGCTCACCAGCATCGGCGTCAAGAGCCGCTGGACCAACGACGGCCGCGACCTCGAACTCACCCCGCCCGCCGAGCTCGACCTCGCGGCGATGGACGTCGAGGCGGCCCGCCGCACCCGCAGCGTGCTGATGTTCCTCGGCCCGCTGATGCACCGCGCCAGTCGCTTCGCCATCCCGTACGCGGGTGGCTGCGACCTCGGCACCCGCACCGTCGAGCCGCACCTGACCGCGCTGCGCCGCTTCGGGCTGGAGGTCGCCACCACCGGCGGCGCCTACCACGCCTCGGTCGAGCCGGGCACCCCGCTGGACCGTCCGATCGTGCTGACCGAGCGCGGGGACACCGTCACCGAGAACGCCCTGCTGGCCGCCGCCCGGCACGACGGCGTCAGCGTCATCCGCAACGCCTCGCCCAACTACATGGTCCAGGACCTGTGCTTCTTCCTGGAGAAGCTGGGCGTGCGGATCGAGGGCGTCGGCACCACCACCCTCACCGTCCACGGCGTCCCGGAGATCACCTGCGACGTCGACTACACCCCGGCCGAGGACCCGGTGGAGGCGATGAGCCTGCTCGCCGCCGCCGTCGTCACCTCCTCCGAGCTGACGATCCGCCGGGTGCCGATCGAGTTCCTGGAGATCGAACTCGCGGTACTGGAGGGGATGGGCCTCGACTACGACCGGACCCCCGAGTACCGGGCCCACAACGGCCACACCCGCCTGGTCGACCTCACCGTGCGCCCGTCCAAGCTGACCGCGCCGATCGACACCATCCACCCGATGCCGTTCCCCGGCATCAACATCGACAACGTGCCGTTCTTCGCGGCCATCGCCGCGGCCGCCCACGGCACCACGATGATCCACGACTGGGTCTACGACAACCGTGCGATCTACCTCACCGAGCTGACCCGCCTCGGCGCCGACGTCAAGCTCCTCGACCCGCACCGCGTCCTGGTCCAGGGCCCCACCCGCTGGCGCGCCGCCGAGATGATGTGCCCGCCGGCCCTGCGCCCCGCGGTCGTCATCCTCCTCGCGATGCTCGCCGCCCAGGGCACCTCCGTCCTGCGCAACGTCTACGTCATCAACCGCGGCTACGAGGACCTCGCCGAGCGCCTCAACTCCATCGGCGCGCAGATCGAGACCTTCCGCGACATCTGATCCGATCCGGATCTGAAGCACGATCAGATGGCCGACCCGGCGCCCCCCGGGGGGGCCCCCGGGGGCTCACGGGGCGGGGGGGTGGGCGAGCTAGGCAGCGCGGGGCGGCCCGCGGGGGCGGCGGAGAAAGATATCAATCTCTC
>NZ_JBHWIR010000102.1:0-15902 GCF_042731835.1 Kitasatospora sp. NPDC059817
GGGGGCGGGGGGGGAGGGCGGCGGGGTCGCGCCGGGGCCGGGCGGGCCCCCCGGGCCCCCCGCCCCCCCCGCGGGGGTGGGGGGCGGCCCCCCCCCCGCGGCGCGGCGGCCCGGCGCCGAACGGGTGGTGGCCGGGCGCGGGGTGCGCGGCGGGCGCGCCGGGTGCGGCCGGGGTGCCGTACGGGTCGTGCGGGCCGGCGGCGGGGACGCCGTGGGCCGGGGTGGCGTACGGGTTGGCACCCGGCGGCAGGGCCGGGCTCTCGGCGACGGGTGCGACAGGTGCGACGGGTACCGCCGGCGCGGCCGGGACCGGCGGGGCGGGCGGCAGGACGGGCGGCGGCGCGTCGATGTAGCCGGTGGCGGCGTCGACCGGGGCGGTCGGCGCGTCGGCGGCCGGCGCGGCCGGGGCCTGCGGGGCCGCCTCCGGCGCGGGGACCTTGGTGAAGGCCACGGTGGGCTGGTACCCGCCCTCGGCCGGAACACCATCGGTCGGCGCGGCCTCAGCCGGTGCGGCCTCGGCGGCCGGCGCGGCCTCGGGCTCGGGGACCCGGCCGAAGGCCAGTGTCGGCTGGTGCCCGCCCGAGGCGTGGCCGTCGGAAGCGGGAACAGCCGCCGCCTGGCCGCCCGAGGGCTGCTCCCCCTGCGGCCCGGTGGGCCCAACCTCGCGCTCGGTGCTCACGAACGACCTCCATAGCTGACAGAACCAAGGACCATAGTTTTTCGTACTGCCGATTCGATTGCCGTAAGGACCCCTCTGAATAACTCATAAGAATCCTTAGCCGCCGCCGACAGCCGGGCCGCCGACCAGGCTGTCCTGCGCCGACGACCGAGCCGACGACCGAGCCGACGAGCAACTCGACGGCCGAACCGGCGACCAGGCCGACGACCGGAGGCTCCCCCACCTCCGCCGGACGTCCCGCGATGCGGGCCGCACACCCCGTGGCCTTGGCGTTCACCCCCGGGCCGGTTAGCCTGTCGCTCACAACTGACACGCGGGAGCTTGGACCGACCAGGCTGAGAGTGCGCTGGTCGACCGTACGCCACGGGATCGTGGGCGGACCGTCGAGGGGGCGCAGACCGCCGGAACCTGTCCGGGTAATGCCGGCGTAGGGAGTATCGGCCATGTCGCCTGCTTCGCCATCCTCTTCTTCGGGCGCGCCCGCGTCCAAGGGTTTCCCCGAACCGTCCCCGACCGCTCACGACGGTGACAGCGGTGACAGCGGTCGCCCGGGCCCCACCGACACGGCGACCGCCGTCCTGGACCGCCCGGAGCGTGCCGAGGCACCGCTCGTACTGGACACCGAGCCGCCGCGCACGCTGCGCTTCCGGGACCACTTCGCGCTCTGGATGAACCTGGGCGTCAGCCTGATCGGCTTCTCCACCGCCGCGACCGTGCTCGGAGCCAAGGGCAGCGAGCTGTCGCTGGCCGCCGCGGTGACCGCGATCGTGGCCGGCACCGTGGTCGGCACCGCGATGCTCGGCGTGGCCGCGCTGATCGGGGCCCGTACCGGTGCGCCCGCGATGGCGAACCTGCGCGGGCTGTTCGGCACCCGGCTGTCGTACGTCCCGACGGTGCTGAACATCGTCCAGTGCGTCGGCTGGGGCGTGTTCGAGCTGCTCACGATCGCGGTGGGCGCGCAGACCGTCGCCCACACCGACGGCTACCGCTGGCTGTTCGTGCTCCTGGCGGGCGCGCTGACCACCGCGCTGACCATCTGGCCGCTGGGCTCGATCGCGGTGCTGCGCCGCTTCGTGGCCGGTGCGGTCGCCGTCGCGATGGTGTACTTCACCGTCCAGTTGGGCCGCCAGGGGGTGCCCGACCCGGGCGCCGGCAACTGGCACGGCTTCCTGGGCGCCACCGACGCGATGATCGCGGTGTCGATCTCCTTCGTCCCGCTGGCCGCCGACTACACCCGGCACTCGCGCACCGCGCGCTCGGCGTTCTGGGGCAGCTTCTCCGGCTACACGATCGCCCAGGTCTGGTGCTACGTGCTCGGCCTGATGGCCCTGCTGCAGTCCGACGGCGACCCGAACAGGATCTTCGACTCCTTCCTCGGCGTCTGGGCCGGCTGGCTGTTCCTGCTGGTGCTGGTGCTGCGCGAGACGGACCAGTCCTTCGCCAACGTGTACTCGACCGCGATGTCGGTGCAGAACCTGCTGCCGAAGGTGGACCGCCGGGTGCTGACCGGCGGGATCGGCCTGCTGATCACCGTGCTGGCCCTGCAGATCGACAAGTTCACCGACACCTACACCAACTTCCTCGGCCTGATCGGCTCGGTCTTCGTGCCGCTGCTGGCGGTGCTGGCGGTGGACTACTTCTTCGGCGCCGGCCGGTACGGCTGGAACCTCTCCGCCGACGCGCCCTCGCGCCGCCTGATGCTGCTGCCGTGGGTGCTGGGCTTCGCGGTCTACCAGTTCATCGCGCCGACCGCGGTGGCCGGCTGGTGGACGGACTTCTGGACCTCCGCCCAGGACGCCCTGCACTTCACCCCGCAGGAGTGGACGTCGGCCTCGCTGTTCGCCTTCCTGGTGCCGGCCCTGGTCACCTGGGCGCTCACCCCGCTGACCCGCAGGGCGGCGCGGAGCTGACCGACCGGCACCGAAGACGGCCCCGCGGATTGGGGCCGTCTTCGCCTGCGCGTCACTTCCGCCGCCTATCGTGGGGCCCGTGACCAGCACAGACCCGTCCTCGACGGCGGCGCGCACCACGCCGCCCGTCCAGGTGATCGCCCACCGCGGTTCCTCGCACGCCCTGCCCGAGCACACCCTGGCGGCGTACCGGCGCGCGCTCGACGAGGGCGCGGACGCGGTCGAGTGCGACGTCCGGCTGACCGCTGACGGCGAGCTGGTCTGCGTGCACGACCGCCGGATCGGCCGGGTCTCCAACGGCCAGGGCACCGTCTCGGCGATGACGCTGGCCGAGCTGGAGGCGTACGACTTCGGCGCCTGGAAGACCGGCCGCCCCAGCACCGACCCCGAGCTGCGCGGCGTGCTGCGGCTGGAGCGGCTGCTGGAGCTGGTGGTGGACTGCGGCCGCCCGGTGGACCTGGCGATCGAGACCAAGCACCCGGTGCGCTACCGCGGCCGGGTGGAGGCCGAGCTGCTGCGGACGCTCGAACGCTTCAAGATCGGCGCGAGCCGGGAGGGCGAGCGCCCCTCGGCCCGGATCATGAGCTTCTCCTCGGTGGGGCTGGACCGGGTGGCGGCCTCGGCGCCGGAGTACCGGCGGGTGTTCCTGTTCGAACGGACCCTGCCGCTGCTCGGCCGACTGCGCCCGGGCTCCCCGCTGCCGGGCGGGGCGCGGATCGCCGGGCCGGGCATCGACCTGGTGCGGGCCCGCCCGCAGCTGGTGACGCGGCTGCGCGAGCTGGGGCACGAGGTGCACGTGTGGACCGTGGACGAACCGGCCGACGTGGAACTGTGCCTGGAGCTCGGGGTGTCCGCGATCATCACCAACCGGCCCGCCGAGGTCCTGGCGCAGCTCGGGCGGTGATCCGCCGTCGGGCGGCGGGCCGCCCGCAAATCCACCCGCAAAGCCCGGACACAACCTGATCGTTCTGGTCGGCAGTCAAACCTTCCGGGCCCGTTATTGCCGGAATTCATGCGCCGGGGCGACGCAGGGTGAGCACGGAATGACCTCAGGTCCACCCTCGGTCGCAATCGCTTGAAATGTCCTCGCGGGATCGTCCGGCGGTCGTTTCCGACGCATTACCAAGGGGCATCTCTCCCTCGGCATACGCTGAAGGAGGTCCGGGGGTGGCGTTGATGGTGGCGCGTGAAGTGCCGACTTCATCGACCATGGCAGTGCCGCACGGCCCGGCGAGTGTCGGGGTCGCACGGCGCCGGCTGCGTCGAGATCTCGGCGACCGGCAGATACCGGAGCCGGTCATTGATGATGCCGTATTGATCCTTTCCGAACTGCTGAGCAACGCCTGTCGGTACGCCCGTCCGCTCGGCCCGCTGCGGGCCCTGGGGCGCGGCGCGCGGGCCGAGGTGGTGGACCAGCTGCTGGTCGGCGTCCCCTCCGGGACGCACCCCGCCACGGGCGGCCGGGAGCGCGAGGAGCACGGGAGCGGAACGGACGGCGGCGTGCTGGTCCGCTGGCAGCTGCACGCCGACGGCGTGCTCACCCTGGAGGTCACCGACGGCGGCGCGACCACCCGGCCGCTGCCCGCCGGCCCCTCGCTGACCTCGCGCGGCGGTCGCGGCCTGAACATCGTCGGCCAGCTGGCCAGCGACTGGGGCGTGCGCGACGCGCCCGGCGAGGTGACGGTCTGGGCGGCGCTGCCCGCCCGGGCCCGGCACGCCCGGCGCACCGGTGGTGACGCCCGCAGCGCCTGAACCGACGCGCGCCCCCCACCCGTCCGCCCGGCGCGTGCCCGCACGCCGGGGGAACGTCAGTAGGCTGCCCGGAGCAAAGGACCACCGTTCCCGGGAGAGCCGCACCATGGGCAAGAAGGCCGCCAAGAAGGCGCCGCAGCGTCAGTCCACCACCGCCGTCGCGGGCGAGGTCCCCGTGGTGGGGGCCCGCGAGAACTGCCCCTGCGGTTCGGGCCGCCGGTACAAGGCCTGTCACGGCCGGGAGGCCTCGCACGCGGTGCAGGAGCTGGTGCACCGCCCGTTCGAGGGCCTGGCGGGCGAGGCCGACTGGGTCGCGCTGCGCGAGCTGGTGCCCGCCGCCACGGTGCCGCTGACGCTGGCCGCCGGGGTGGCCGAGGGCGCCACCGGCGACGTCCCGTCGGTGACCCTGGCCACCGTGCTGCCGCTGGCCTGGCCGGCCCTGCGCCGCCAGGACGGCTCCATCCTGCTCGGCCTGCAGACCCAGTCCTCCTCCGGCGACCTCAGCCGCGACCTCGCGGACGCCCTGGAGCTGGCGCTGGCCACCGAGCCGGGCAACCCGGTGCCGTCCCGCCGGACCGAGGCGGGCGGACGCCGGCTCCAGGACCTGCTGGACGTCAACGCCGCGTTCACTCCCGCCGTGCACACCGGCTTCGAGTTCTGGCTGGAGGACGCCGAGACCGCGACCGGCGAGGTCGCCGCCTCCCTGGAGCGCGCCAACGCCTCGGCCATCCCGACCGAGAAGCTGGCGAGCGCCGACGCCGCCTACTGGTGCGGCACCCCCGACAAGAACCACCTGCGCTGGGTGATGACCGTGCCCGAGGAGCGGCTGCTGGACGCGCTGGCCCGGCTGAGCGCCGCCGACCAGTCCTCGCTCGGCCCGGACACCCGCCTGGTCGGCTCGTTCCGCGCGCACGGCCTGACCGTCCCGGTCTGGGACCTCCCGCTCGCCATGACCGCCGCCGACTGCGAGAAGCCGGCCGCCGAGTTCGCCGAGCGGCTGGCCTCGGTGCTCGCCGACGAGACCCCGTTGACCGCCGAGGAGCGGCGCGCCCGCGCGAACCTGGTGAACCGTCAGGTCACCTTGAACTAAAGCGCCCGGGATCCGGGTGATACGCGTCACATTGTCGCCATGAAGCCGCAATTTCCGGGCGGGCAGGGGGTCTTGGAAATTGGCGCGGGCGCGGATCCTTGTTACTGTCTAAAGAGTCCGGCCGCTGGTGCATCCCCCGTCGCCAGCGGCCGGATCTTTTGTTTTCCGCAGGGCCCCGACGAGCGGCCCGGGAACGGACCGGCGGATCAGTACGCCGAGCGACCGCTGTCCAACCGGACCGTCGCCTCCACCAACTCGCCCAGCAGCGGCCCGACCTGCGGCAGCCACACCCCGCCGTCGGCGTCCGGGTGCGGGGCCAGCACCCAGCGCACCCGGCCGGCCGCCCCGCCGGGCGGCAGCGGCAGGAAGCCGTCCGCCCCGTGGTAGCGCAACGAGCCTGGCACCCAAGGGAGTTGAGCGAGCATCTCGCCGATCGCGTCCAGCGAGTACGGGGCCACCAGCAGCGCGTACCGGCCCGGCATCGCCAGCACCGGACCGAGCGGCAGCCGCAGCGCGCCCAGGTAGACCAGCGCCCGGGCGCCGGCCGCCGCCGGCAGGCTGACCGCCGAGACCACCGAACCGGTGGCGGCCAGCACCGGAGCGTCCGGGCTCTGCCGCTCCCACCACCAGCGCACCATCCGGGCGTCCGTGGTGGCGGCCAGCAGCGACGGGTCGTGCGGGTGCGCGCCCGGCACGGTGCAGTCCTGGTCGCCGCAGGAGCACTGGCCGCCGCGCAGAACGGCCCCCGGCACCACGGGCCAGCGGTGGTCGACGGCGGCCGTCAGGGCCGCGGCGAGCCGGGCAGGGCGCTGACGTGCGACGTCGTCCTGGACGGGGTGGTGGGGAGTGGCGGGCGGACACGGATCTTTCGGGTTCTCACGCATGGCGCTCGTTCCTTTCCCTGACCGCTCGGTTCGCTCCGGCCCGTCGGCACCGCCGGGACTCGTCACGCGGACCCGCGGTGGCACGGCCCCGGCGGCGCGAAGGGGGGCGGGCGGCATGGCGGGCGGCGCGGCGACGACGTGGATCACGGTGTGGAGCACGACATGAGAAGGGCCGCGCACTGAAACAGCCCCTGGAACGAGAATCCCGTATGCGACCGGATGGACGCCGCCCGGGCGCGCTTGGTTCCACCGTACGAGTGAGAGACTTCCGGCCAGCCCGGGTCCCGGGCGGCGCGGGCATACGATCCGGACGGCCGCCGGGTCCGTCCCCTCCGTTCTGCCCGCTCCCGGTCCCCTCCATGCCTCCCGACCGGACCGGCGCGCGGCCAGGCCGTACGCGCCCCCCGACCGGGTCTCGCGGATGTGGAACAGGCCACCGCGTCGTCCTGGATCTGGACATGCCCCAAATGGCCTGTGTAGAAGTGGTGGCATTGCTGTCGATCAATGACGAGTAGTAGCGAATCGAGGCGAAACGCGCCCTTTGGCCGTCATCGCTCCACACCGGCCGTACCTGGGGGTTCCGCATGGCACGTAGCACGTCAGGAGTGGCGGCATGACCGAGTCCCACCCGTCGTCGTCGACACCCTCCGAGCCGGGCGAGCCCGGCAGCGCCGGCGGGCTGACCGTCCTCGACCCACCGGGCTTCCCCGGCCCCGCCGACGCGCAGGACGGCGCGGCGGACGTCCGCACGGCACCGGCCGCCGGGGTGCAGGACCGTTTGGCCGGACGACTGTCCGATTTCACCAGCCTGCACCGGCACACCGAACAGCTCGCCCGCGCCCGCGGCCTCGCCGCCACCCTGGACACCGTCCTCGCCTCCGGCGCCGCCCTGCTCGGCGCCCGCCGCGGCGTCCTGGTCACCCGGATGCCCGGCGGCAGGCCCGGCCAGCCCGTCGGCCTCGGCCTCGACCGCGCCAGCCTCGGCGCGCTGGAGACCGTCCCGCCCGAGCAGAGCCTGCTCGCCAGGCTGCTGCGCGAACAGGACCGGCCCGAACGGCTGCACTCCCCCGACCTCGCCGAGGACCCGGCCACCGGCGCCCGGCTGCGCGAACTCGCCGCCCAGCTCGGCCTCGGCGGCTGCTACGGCCTGCCGCTCGCCACCGAGGAGGACGGCCCGCTCGCCGCCGCCCTCTGGTTCTACGACGAACCCGCCGAACCCACCGAGCGCCAGCGCGAGCTCGCCCACCGCTACGCCGGGATCGCCGCCCCGCTGCTCGCCAAGCAGCTGGAGGCGGACAAGGTCCGGCGCACCACCGAGGCGCTGCGCCGCGGCCTGCTGCCCGACCGGCTCCCCCAGCCCGCCGGCCTGCGGCTGGCCGCCCGGATCCTCCCGGCCGGCCTGGACCGCTCCTGCGGCAGCGACTGGTACGACGCCATCCCGCTGCCGGACGGCACCGTCGGCCTCACCGTCGGCTCCGTCTCCGGCGACGGCCCCGGCGCGGGCCCCGGCTCCGCCCCCGGCGCGGCCGCCGCGATGGGCAGGATCCGGGCCGCGCTGCGCGCCTACGCCGTCCTGGAGGGCGAGGACCCGGTGTCCGTCCTCGGCGACCTGGAACTGCTGCTCAAGACCACCGAACCGGCCCGCACCGCCACCGCCGTCTACGCCTGGGTGGAACCCGAGGAGCGCCGGATCACCCTGGCCGGCGCCGGCCACTGCCCGCCCGTCCTGGTCGGCCGGCACGGCGCCGAGTTCGTGGAGACCTCGCTCTCCGCCCCGCTCGGCATGCTGGCCTGCTGGGAGGCCCCCGGCGTCGAGCTCACCGCCGACCGCGGCGACACCCTGCTGCTCTACACCGAGGGGCTGGCCCGCCGCTGCGGCCCGACCCTGCACGCCGGCCAGGCCAACCTGCGCCGGGCCGCCGCCGACGCCCCGCGCGACGTGCGGATCGACCCGGACCGGCTCTGCGCCCACCTGCTGGCCGTCTGCCCCGACCCCGAGCCCGGACCGGCCACCGACGACCTGCTGCTGCTCGCGGCCCGCTTCGAATAGCCGCCCCGAACAGTCGTCCCGACCCCGAACGGGCGAGCGGCCGGGCGTCCGTACCATGGACGCACGGCCGCCCGCGCGTGTCGCGATCCGACACTCCCCCGAGGGGCGGCGGTACCACCCCAAGGAGGCGTTACACGTGACCGAGGACCGCACGCCCGCAGTGGCCGAGAACCCCGAAGCCGACGGCGGCGACGAGCCGCAGCAGTTCAAGGGCCGCAAGAACGGCCTGTACGGCGAGGTCTCCGACGAGCTGGCCGCCTCGATGAAGACCGGTTGGGCCGACACCGACCTGCACGGCCTCGTCCCGGTCGCCCAGGCCCCGTACGCGGCCGAGCGCCGCGCCCGGCTCTCCGCCGCCTACCCCGGCGAGCGGCTGGTCGTCCCGGCCGGCAACCTGCGGGTGCGTTCCAACGACACCGACTACAGCTTCCGCGCCGCCAGCGAGTACGTGCACCTCACCGGCGACCAGACCGAGGACGCCGTGCTCGTCGCCGAGCCCACCGGCGACGCCGGCCACGAGTTCGCCCTCTACCTGCTGCCCCGCTCCGACCGCGAGAACGGCGAGTTCTGGCTGGACGGCTACGGCGAGCTGTGGGTCGGCCGCCGCAACAGCCTGGGCGAGCAGGAGCAGCTGCTCGGCCTGCCGGCGCGCGACGTGCGCAAGGCCGCCGAGGAACTGGCCGGGCGCACCAAGGACTCCTCGGTGCCCACCCGGATCGTCCGCGGCTACGACGCCGGCCTGGAGGACACCCTGGCCGACGTGCTGGACGCCGACCGGGACGCCGAGTTCAAGGAGTTCCTGAGCGGCCTGCGGCTGGTCAAGGACGAGTGGGAGGTCGGCGAGCTGCGCGCCGCCTGCGACGCCACCGTCAAGGGCTTCACCGACGTGGTCCGCGAGCTCGGCCAGGCCGTCGCCACCTCCGAGCGCTGGATCGAGGGCACCTTCTGGCGCCGCGCCCGGGTCGAGGGCAACGACGTCGGCTACGGCACCATCGCCGCCGCCGGCCCGCACGCCACCACCCTGCACTGGGTCCGCAACGACGGCGACGTCCGCCCCGGCGAGCTGCTGCTGCTGGACGCCGGCGTGGAGACCCACACCCTCTACACCGCCGACGTCACCCGCACCCTGCCGATCGACGGCCGCTTCAACGAGCTCCAGCGCAAGATCTACGACGCCGTGTACGACGCCCAGGAGGCCGGCATCGCCGCGGTGAAGCCCGGCGCCCGCTTCCGCGACTTCCACGACGCCTCGCAGCGCGTGCTCGCCGAGCGCCTGCTCGCCTGGGGTCTGCTGGACGCCTCGGCCTACGACGTCGAGAAGGTCCTGGAGCTGGGCCTCCAGCGCCGCTGGACCCTGCACGGCACCGGCCACATGCTCGGCCTCGACGTCCACGACTGCGCCCACTCGCGCCGCGAGGAGCACGCCGACGCGCTGCTGGTGCCCGGCATGGTCCTCACCGTCGAGCCCGGCCTGTACTTCCAGCAGGACGACCTGACCGTGCCGCAGGAGTACCGCGGCATCGGCGTCCGGATCGAGGACGACATCCTGGTCACCGCCGACAGCAACGAGAACCTCTCGGCCGGCCTGCCGCGCCGCGCCGACGAGGTCGAGGCCTGGATGGCCTCGCCGGCCTGAGCCACCCGCCGAGGGCCCGGCCTCCCCGTGGTGGGGAGGCCGGGCCCTCGTGTCACTTGGTGACCTTGACGGAGATCTTCTTCTCGCCGAGCACGGTCAGCTTGCTTCCGTTGTACGGAAGCGTCACCTGCGCCGAGACCGGCATGTCCCCCGGGCCGTTCCCGGCGCCCAGGGTCAGCCGGTAGGTGACCTTCCTGGTCTGCCCCGGGGCCAGGGAGAACAGCGACGCCTGGTCCGCCACCGCGTAGCCCATGTCGCTGCCCGGCCCCATCGGCGCCGGCCTCCAGGTGTCGCCGTCCTGACGCTCCAGCTTGCCGTCGTTGGGCCCCTGCACGACCTGCACCGGCGGCGAACCCGGGTAGGGCTCCGTGACGACCAGCGGCTGCAACCGGCCGTAGGTGTTCTGGCTGGTGTTCCGGAAGGTCACCGAGAAGGTGACGGCCGAACTCCCCGCCGTCAGCTGCTGACCGGCCGCCAGGCCGTCGAAGGCGACCGCGATGTCGTTCCGGTTGGCCTCCGTGGGCGGCGCCTGGCGGCCGCTCAGGTCGAGGGTGTTGACGATCGTCATCAGTCCGGGCTGGTAGTCGGCCTTGAGGCCGATCGCCGCGACGGACACGAAGTCCTTCGGCAGGGCCCACATCTGGGCCGTGAAGGCGTCGCCACCGCAGTTGATCTGCCACTGCGACTTGCGTGCGGCACGGCCTGCCACGGTGGGTGTGCTCCTGGTCGGGCCGACACTGTCGATCTGTCCGCTCCTGGCGAGCGTGGGGGAGTAGGACCACGCCGGGCACCAGGGCTGCGTGGACCAACCGCTGCTGGAATCCAGGTCGGGCAGCCTCGGCCAGGCCTCCGACTCCTGGTCCAGGACCGTCAGAAGCACGCCGTGCGGCAGGCAGTCCCCGGCCGACGCGTCCTGCGGAGCACTCGGGCTCAGGATGCAGAGGCTGTTGGCGGCGGGATCCGGATTGACGGCCCGCCAGCCCGGCGGGATCTTGAACTTGACGCCCCGGAAGGGGTACGTCGTCCCGGCCGGCGCGGTGGTGGCCGGGGTGGTGGCGGGGGTGGTGGGCGGCGCCGTCGTCCGGGTGCCGGCCGACGTCGGGTCGGAGAGCGGGGCCCCGGTCTCCGGGTCGGCGGCGGGACTGCCGGTGTCCGGCGAGGGGGCCGTGGGGGTCGGGGCGGCGGTCGGTTCTGGGGCCGGGCTCGGCGAGGTCGTCGTGGTGGCGGCCGGCGGGGGGACGTCCTTCCTGGCCAGCGGGTCGCCGTGGAAGGTGAGCAGGCCGATCGCCAGGGAGGCGGCCAGCGCGAAGACCGGCACGGCGGTCAGGTACACCGGGCGCAAGCGCCGCACCCGGCCGCGCGGCGGTTGCGCCGGGCGCAGGTCGTGCGCGGTGATCAGCGAGGTGCGGGCGTTCATCGCCTCGCGCAGCAGCCGTTCGGTCGCCGTCTCGGCCGGCCCGTCACCGTCTCGGCCTCCGCTCTCGCGGCCGGGGAGCTTGTCGGTCATCGAACCTTCTCCAGATGCTTTTCCAAGGCGTCCAGGGCCCGGCTGGCGGTGGACTTCACGGCGCCCCGGGACAGCCCCAGGGTCTCGGCGATCTGCGCCTCCGACAGGTCGGACCAGTAGCGCAGCACCAGCACCTCGCGCTGGCGGGGGGTCAGCTCCTGCATGGCCGCGAGCACCCGCCGGTGCTCGTCGTTGAGCACCGCGTGGTCCTCCGCGGAGGCGGCGTCGGGCTCGTGCGGCGGGACGTACTCGCGGGCGGTCTTCCGGCGGCGCAGCACCGACCGGGCGCCGTTGACCACCGCGGTGCGCAGGTACCCGAGCGCGTTGTCCAGGTCGTCCAGGTGCTCGCCGTACCGCTGGTAGAGCTGGGTGAAGGCCTCCTGGACGACGTCCTCGGCCAGGTCCTGGTGGTCGACCAGGAGGACGGCCATCCGCACCAGGCCCAGCCGGTGGGCGTGGTACAGGTCGGTCAGGGTGGGCCGGTCCTGCGCGGGCTTGCGCCCGCCGCGCAGCAGCCGGAAGCCGGAACGGCGCTGCGCCGCCTGCTCGTCACCCGGACCGGTGGGCACCTCGTCGGCCTCCTGCGCGCCGAACAGCACGGCGACCACTCCGCGAACGGAGAAACCGCGCCCCCTCGTCGGCCCGGCGATCGGCCCGATGGCCATGGACATGCGCGTTTCCGCTTTCCCCCGGGACGGTGGCGGCTCTCGCCGGACCGTCAGGACTCCTGATCAAGATCGCGATCGGGGAGATCCTGACAGCCGCCCTCGGCCCGCCCCTCTCCGCCCCCGTACCAATGGACGTGTGACCGGGGTGAAGGTTGCAGGTGGATTCGAGCAGGATTCCCGGCCGGCCGGAACGGCTACACTCACCGCCATCCCGCCACCCGTCAGCAGGGGGTCCGCATGACCGAGCAGCACGTCGAGGGCCCGGTCGGCACCGGGCCGGGCCCGGTGCCCGTCGTCATCGGCCCCCGCCCGGAGCCGGTGCACCACGTCGCGGTGTACGCCTTCGCGGGCATGGCGCCCTTCGAACTCGGCGTGGTGGTGGAGGTGTTCGGGCTGGCCCGGCCCGAACTGGGCGGCCTGCTGGCAGCGCCCTGGTACGGGCTGAAGGTGTGCGCCGACCGGCCCGGGACGGCGCTGGACGCGGTGGGCGGGTTCGCGCTGACCGCCCGGCACGGGCTGGACGAACTGGCCTCGGCCGACACCGTGGTGGTCCCCGGGGTGCCGAACGCGTTCAGCGGCGCGGTCTCCCCCGGGCTGGTCACCGCGCTGCGGACGGCGCACGAGCGCGGCGCCCGGATCGTCTCGATCTGCTCGGGCGCCTTCGCGCTGGCCGCCGCCGGACTGCTCGACGGGCAGGAGGCGACCACCCACTGGCGGTACGCCGACCTGCTCCAGCAGCGCCACCCGGACGTGCGGGTCAACCCGGACGTGCTGTACGTCGACAACGGGAACGTGCTCACCAGCGCGGGCAGCGCCGCCGGGATCGACCTCTGCCTGCACCTGGTCCGCCGCGACCACGGCGCCAAGGTCGCCAACAGCGTGGCCCGCCGCTTCGTGGTGGCGCCGCACCGGGACGGCGGGCAGGCCCAGTTCATCGAGGCCGCCGTCCGCCCGGTCGAGGAGGAGGACGACGGGGTCGCCCGCAGCATGCAGTGGGCGATGGGCCACCTGGCGTCCCCGCTGACCGTCCCGCTGCTGGCCCGCGCCGCCCGGATGTCGGACCGCTCGTACCTGCGGCACTTCACGGCCCGCAACGGCACCAGCCCCATGGGCGGGGGGGGGGCCCCCCCCCACCCCGGCCCCCCGCCCCGGGGGGGGGGCCCCCCCCCCCCCCACCGCGGCCAGCCTGCCGTTGCTGGAGTCACCGGAGGGGACGGTGGAGGAGATCGCGGCGGCGGTCGGCTTCGAGAGCGCCGCGACCTTCCGCCACCACTTCGGCCGGGTGATGCGCACCTCCCCGACCGCCTACCGGCGCTCCTTCGGGCGCGGGGTCGCGTAGCCCCCCCGCCACGCGGCCCGGCATCCGGCATCCGGCATCCGGCATCCGGCATCCGGCATCCGGCATCCGGCATCCGGCGGCGACTATGCCTTCTCGTGCCGGTCCGCGTTGGCGAGGATGGCGTCGTGCAGCCACTGCGCCAGGCCCGGGGCGAGGTTCTCGTAGGTGGTGGTCCACCGCGGGTCGGAGACGTACAGCCCGGCCAGGCCGCGGTGGATGGTGAACGTGCAGTCGTAGAAGTTCTGGCAGATGTGCTGCCGGTGCGCCTCGGCGAGGTCCGTGGCGGCGGCGCCGTCGGCGGGTTCGCCGGCGGCGAGCGCCTCGACCAGGCGGGTGTTGAGGTCGGCCATCTCCGTCTGGATCCGCTGCCAGTCGGCCTTGCCGTAGCCGCCGGTGCGGCGCTGCGACTCGGCCCAGGCCGCGGTGTCGCCCCAGCGCTGTTCGGCCTCCTGCTCCCACTCCTCCTGGTAGCCCTCGCCGAAGATCTCGAACTTCTCCTCCGGGCTCAGCTGAATGCCCATTCTTCGTGCCTCCATGGCGTGTTCGACGGCTGTGGCGAGGTCCTGGAGGTGCCTGATCCGGTCGGTCAGCAGTCGGTGCTGCCGCCGGAGGTGCTCGCTCGGGCTGACCGAGTCGTCGTCCAGGATCGCCGCGATCTCTTCCAGGGGGAACCCGAGTTCGCGGTAGAAGAGGATCTGCTGCAACCGGTCGAGGTCGGCGTCCTGGTAGCGGCGGTAGCCGGTCCGGGTGCGGCCCGCGGGGGACAACAGGCCGATCTCGTCGTAGTGGTGCAGGGTGCGGACGGTCACCTTGGCGATCTTGGCCACGGCGCCGACCGAGTAGCCCTCGCTGCTCATCCGGGTTCTCCCTTCGTGCTGACCACCAGCCTCCGCTCTCACGCCGCGTGAGGGTCAAGCCGTCCTCGGGAGGGAGGGCACCGACGCCGTGACTGCGCCCGTGCCTGTGCCTGCGCCCGTGCCTGTGCCGGTCAGGCTCCGGTGCCGGTCAGGCTCCGGTGCCGGTCAGGCTCCGGTGCCGGTCAGGACGCGCTCACGCCGCCGGGAGGAACGGCGCCGCCCCTCGCCGTCCGCCGGGGTCCGCGGGCGGCGCGTCTGCTGGGTGGGCCAGAACAGCACGTACGCGGCGGAGACCACCACGAAGGCCAGCCGGACGAAGCCGCGGCCCGCGTCGGACGGGATGAGCAGCGTCCCGCCGTACAGCGCCGCCAGCGCTATCCAGCTCCACCACGGGACGAGCCGCTTCTGCCCGACCGCGTCCCAGAGCAGGGTGCCGAGCAGGATCGAGGCCGTGTAGTAGGTGTAGACGCTCGGGTCGAGCAGGATCCGGGCGTCCGCACCGAGCAGCACCACGGCCGGCCAGCGGCCGCGCCAGACCGCGATGGTGCCGAGGCCGAGGCCGAGGGCGAACTGGGTCGGACGGTCCCACCAGGGGGTGGCCGGGTCGGTCACCCCGAACCAGCGCAGTGCGGAGGCCGGCTGGTTGGGGATGGTGAACTTGGCGGCCGCCAGGGTGTCCAGATTGCCCAGGTAGAAGGGCAGCCAGGCGATCGCCACCAGTCCGACGAACCAGAGCGCGCTGCGCAGCCAGGCGGGCCTGGGCAGCGCCAGGATCAGCGGGGCGAAGGCGATCGCCCAGGGCTTGGAGTCCACCGCCAGCGCCAGGTAGACGCCGACCATGGTGGGTTTGCCGCGGGCCAGGGCGTGCACGGCGAGGGTGGTGAAGAACAGCGCCAGGACGTCGTCCAGGTGCGCGAAGCGGACCGAGACCTCGACCCACATCGGGATGAACGCCAGCCCGGCGATCAGCAGGCGCTGCTGGAGCCGGCGGTGGTTGGTGCCGGTGCCCAGGTAGTACAGGGCGGCGGTGCGACCGATCAGGACCAGCATCACCAGGCCGAGCCCGGACATCGCCGCCTCGGCGATCAGCTGGCCGGTGTGGGCCGAGAACGGGGCCGTGAGCCGGGCCACGGCCAGGCTGACCGGGCCGATCTGCAGCTCCGGGTGGTGGGCGTAGAGCGCCAGCCCGCCGTCCGGGTGGTCGCTGAAGAGCAGCTGCTCACCCTGGCGCAGGTAGTGCCAGGAGAAGCCTCCGCTGGGCTCGACCAGGAAGAACCAGAGCACCGTCCAGGCCACCAGCAGAACGTGGTGCCTGCGCAGCGGCAGCCCCGCGATCCGCCCGGTCGCCGACTCGTAGTCGGTGGCCGTCCGTGCCGTGCGTGATCCCCGCACCTGTCCCTCTCCCCGCCGGTTCCGCCCCCCTCCGGCCGGACATCCTATGTGACGGAGGTGTCCCGGCCCCCCGGGCCCCCCCCGGGGGGGGGCGGCGCGCCCGGGCCGGGCGGGGGGGGGGGGGGGGGGCGCGCGCCC
>NZ_JBHWIR010000102.1:15912-23679 GCF_042731835.1 Kitasatospora sp. NPDC059817
GCTTAACCCCCCCCGCTGCCCGCCGCCCCGCGGTGTCCCCCCCCGCCGGCGCGCACTCCATGTGGTGGGGCGGGCCCCCCCCGGCGCCCGCTGGAGGTCCGTCGAACGGACGGCCGGGCGGCGCGGGCGGTTGTCAGGCGGGTACCGCCTCGGTGTGACGGCTGGAGCGTGCCTTGCGGCCGCGGTCAGCCCTGCGGGGCCGACTTGCGGCGGCGCAGCGCCACGAGGGTGCCGACACCGGCGAGCAGCACGGCGCCGCCGGCCACGGCGATGGCGGTGGTGTCGTCACCGCCACCGGTCTGGGCCAGGGCCTTGTCGCCGTTGTCGGCGGCGGCCTTGGCCTTGGTGACGGCGGCCGGGGTGAGCGGCGGCGGGGTGAGGGTCGGGACGGCCACCGGGAAGTCGATCGGGCCGGCGGTGTCGCCGTTGCCGTCGGCCGGGGCCGGGGCGGAGGTCGACGCGGAGGCGGAGCCGGACGGCTCGCCCGTGGCCGGGGTGGTCGGCGGGACCGAGGGCGACGGCGTGGTCGGCTCGGCGCTCGGGGTGGCCGAGGTGGTGGCCGTGGCCGTGGCGGTGGCGGTGGCCGTGGCCGTCGGCGACGTGCTCGCGGTCGCCGAGTGGGAGGGCGTCGGCGAGGTGGAGGTGGTCGGCGAGGTGCTCGCGGTCGGGCTGGGCTTGCCGGTGTGGGTCGGGCTGATGGTCGGGCTCGGCTTTCCGCCGCCGCCCGCCTTGATCACGAAGCCCGCGCCGCGGACGCCGTCGCAGCTGAGGTGGCCCCCGTCGACCGGCGCGTGGGTCTCGTCGTCGAGCTCGGCGGAGAACACCACGGGGACGACGCCGGCCCGGCCGAGCGGCGCCTCCGAGGTGAAGGAGACCCGGACCTTGATCGAGAAGCTCTTGCCGTGGTTCACGACGAGCAGGTCGTCGTCGGTGGGGTTGCCGTCCTGGCCGAGGGCGCCGAGCAGGGTGAGGACGGACTTGTCCTTGTCCTCGCCGCCGTCGGCGGCGACCGAACCGGTCTGCCACTGGCCGCCGGGCAGCTGGTACTGGACCTTGAGGTCCTTCGCCTTGAACGAGCCCGCCTTGTTCTTGAACTTGAGCAGCGGGAGGAAGAGGAAGTCGTGCTTCGTCGAGTTGTCGATCTTGAAGGTGAAGTCGCGGGCGTCGCCGCCGGCGATGAAGGTGCCGGGCACGCCGTTCACCGAGAGGTCGAGGCTCTGGTGGGAGGCCTTGCCGGCCGCCTGGGCGGCGGCGGACGGGGAACCGGTGGTGCCGACGGCCATGGCGCCCTGGGCGCCGGACAGCACGAGCGAGGACGCGAGCGCGGCGACGCCGGCAAGGGCAAGACTGCGACGTATGGACAAGGGAGACCTCACGGAAGAGTCCGGGCGAGGCCCGGGGCGCGGCGGGGCGGGCGGCCGTGGACGCCTCGAACCCCTCGCGAAGCTTGAAAGTCCGACGGAGATTACCGAAGGATCCGGCCACTCCGGAAGGCGGGTGTCACGCTGGGGACCGCTCACGGGACGGGAGTGCCCGAATCGCCCAATTCCGTCCTGCGGTAAGGCTTTTGCTCTTTGCCGAAAGATGACCGGAGAGTGACGGGTACACGCCCGGAGGACCGTATCGCACGGCCTCACGTGGCGTGAAGCGATCGGTTGTGTGAACGTCCGGTGAGCGCCCGTGTGACCGCCCGCCGGAACGGGTGTGCGGGCTCAGCCCGCGAAGAAGGACTTGGCCGCGATCAGCGCCCGCTCGTCGCGCAGCACGTCCCCGGGGCGGGTGCCGTTGCCGAGCAGCGCGCCGCCCCAGCGCATCCCCATGTACTCGGCCGTCAGCCGGAGCGTGCCGATCAGCGGTTCGGCCTTGTCGTCCTCGGTGGCGAGGGCGGTGACGCCCCAGATGGTGCCGCCGCGCATCCGGGCACGGAAGTCCGCCCCGGGCTGCCGGAGCCAGGACGACCAGTGGTCGAGGTAGAGCTTCGCGCTGGTCGGCAGCGAGTACCAGTACAGCGGTGCGACGAAGACCAGGTCGGTGGCCGCCGACGTGGCGTCCAGCAAGGTCCGTTCATGACCGACCGGCTCGGGGTAGCGGCCGTCCCCGACGTGCCGCAGGTCCTCGAAGGGCGGCAGCGGGTGCTCGCTCAGCCGCAGCCAGCGCTGCTCCGACCCGGCCGGCAGGCTCGCCTCGGCGGCCAGCCGGGCGAGTTGCTCGGAGTTGCCGCCGGCACGCGAACTGGCGTCGAGGAACAGAAAGGTGCGCGGCGCCTCGGCGCCCGCCGGCTGGTCGGCCATCGGAACTCCCCCGGTCGGTGGTGCGGATGGAGGTGCGAGCACCCCCCGCACCCCGGTTATTCCACGTCCGGGGCCCGGGAGTTCACTCAGGCGGGCAGGCCGGCCCGGCGCCGGGCGACGGCCGCGACGGCCGCCCAGTCCTTGTCCGCGTCGCCGTGGGCCAGCGCGTCCAGGAAGGCGTCCCGCAGGATGCCGCCGAACGGGAGCGGGACGTTCCGCGCGGCCCCGGCCTCCAGGGCCAGGCCGACGTCCTTGAGTCCCAGCGGCAGTCTGAACCCGGCCGGCTCGTAGCGGCGTTCGGCCACCATCGCCCCGTAGCCGGAGTAGACCGGCCCCGGGAACAGCGTGCCGGTGAGCATCTCGACCAGGTCGGTCGGCCGGACGCCGTGGGCCTCGGCCAGGCTGCACGCCTCGGCCATCGACTCGATCGCGCAGGCCAGCAGGAAGTTGGTGCTGATCTTGGCGGTGTTGGCCTGTCGCGGGCTCGCACCGAAGTGCCAGGTGCGCTCCCCCATCGCGGCGAACAGCGGCTCCGCGCGGGCCAGCAGCTCCGGCGCGCCGGCGGTCAGGATGTTCAACCGGCCGGCCGCCGCGACCGGCGGACGGCCGAGGACCGGGGCGGCCAGGTAGCCGATGCCGTGCTCGGTGTGCAGCGCCTCGGCGCGCTCGGCGAGCCCGACGGAGATGCTGGCCATGTTGACGTGCAGGGTCGTCGCGGCGCCCGCGAGCAGGGCGGGGTCGAGCAGCAGCCGTTCGACCGCCTCGTCGTTGGCGAGCATGGAGACCACGGTGTCGGCGGCGTACACCTCGGCGAGCGTGCCGGCCGCCTCGGCGCCCTCGGCCACCAGGGCGGCCACCGGCTCGGGCGAGCGGTTCCAGACCCGGACGGCGTGGCCGGCCCGCAGCAGGCTGCCGGCCATGCCCCGCCCCATCGCGCCCAACCCCACGAAGCCGATCGTCGCCCCGGCCATCGCACACTCCCGTCGCCGTCACCGTCACCGCACTGCGGATGACTGTACGTCAGGGGACGGTGGTCTCCCGCGTACTGGACGGACTCACGCGCAGGCGCGCTCCGGCAGCCGGACGCGGCCGCGCTCCAGTTCGGTGACCACCCGGTGGCTCAGCAGCTCGTACTGGGCCTGGAGCCGGCCCGGGCGGGCCGGGCGGGCGACCGGACGGCCGGGGCTGACCAGCTCGTCCGGCCCGAACTGCTCGCGGGTGAGGTCGATCTCGATGCCGGTGGCGAAGCGGTTCCACCAGTGCAGATCCGTCCGGATCCCGCCGACGTGCACCTCGCCCATCATCAGCTCGCCGCCGAGCAGGTCGTGCACCACCATCGCCGTCACCCCGCACTGGCCGCGGGCGGGATTGTCGGGACGCCAGTGGGCCAGATCCTCGGGCGCACAGGTGTCGACACCCCAGGAGGAGCGGATCGCACGTTCGATGTCGTTGAGGGTCCACGCCGTCATACCGGGAAGCCTGCCATGCACCACTGACAGCGGCACCGGCTTTTCAGAGGGCCACCCCGTGTTCTGCGGAGACCTTCTCGATCTTCACCCGAACGAGCAGTTCCCCCGGCACGCCGTTCCGGGCCCCGTACTGCTCCGCGACGTCCTCCCCCATGTACCGGGCGGCGATCCGGGTGGCCCAGGCGCGCACCTCGGACAGGTCCTCGCTCAGCCGGGCGGTGCCCTGCACGAGGACGTACGCGAAGGGCGGCCGGTCGTCGTCCACGCAGATCATCACCCGGCCGTCGCGGGCCAGGGTGCGGCCCTTGACGGTGCCCGCACCGGTGTTGAAGACGAGCTCGTCGCCGTCCAGCAGGAACCAGACCGGCGCGACGTGCGGGCGGCCGTCGGCCCGGGTGGTGGCGAGCTTGGCGGTGCGGGTGCCCTCGGAGAGGAACGCCCGCCACTGGTCATCGGTCATCGTCGGCATACCGCCCATCCTGGCCGGTCGGCCCGCCCCGCGCACCAGGGGGACGGGCCGACCGGCCAGGGGGTCACTTCGCCAGTGCGGCGACACCCGCCTGCGCGAACTGCTCGTCCAGGTCGCCGCTCGGCGCGCCCGCGACACCGATCGCCGCGACCGGGGCGCCCTTGGACTGCACCGGGGCGCCGCCGGCCAGGAACAGCGTGCCCGGGATGTCCTTGAGGGTCGGGGCCTGGGCCAGTCGCTTGGTCAGCTCCGAGGTCGGCGCGTTCCAGGAGACCGCCGTGAACGCCTTGCGCTGCGCCGACTCCGGGGACTGCGGGCCGGCGCCGTCGCCCTTGAGCAGCACCCGGGTGACGCCGTCCCGGTCGACGACCGCGACCGAGACGTGCTGGCCGGCCTTGGCCGCCGCGTCCAGGGTCGCCTGGGCGGCGCGGGTCGCGGCGTCGAGGGTCAGACCGGTGCTCTGGGCGAGGTTCTTGTTCTGGGTGTCGACCTTCACCGCGGCCGGCGCGGCCGGGGTCTCGGAGGTCTCGGCGCTGGCCGAGACGGCGCCCACGGTGGCGGCGAGCGCGGCGGCGGCGAGGGTGCCGGTCAGCACCCGGGTGCGCACGGAGATCTTCTTCATGGTCCAGCTCCTCAGCGGATCGGCGAACGGGATCGGGGCCGCCGGGCGGCAGGGGGTCCGCCCGGCTCCACCTCGATCCTCCGGCCGGGGCGGAGCCCGCCACATCGACGCTCCGGCGCGACCGCGCGGGCATGATGGAGGACAACCCCGTCAACCGATCGGCTGATGCGGGACCGGGCCGAACGGGCCACCATCGAGGGATCGGTGCAGGTCGGTGCGCCGGGCGCACCGGGCGCACCGTCGAGGCGGCCGGTGCCCGCCGGGGTGCCGATCGCTTGCCAGGTGCCGACCGCCCGTCCAGCCAGGAGCCACCCGTGCAGCAGCCCCGCCCCGCCGCCGGTCACGACGCCGGCGACCCGGACGCGGGCCGCCTGGCGGTGCTGCTCGACTCCGCCTTCCTACTGCTGCTCGCCGCCTCGCTCAGCCGCTACCTCACCCACCACCCCGGCAACCCCCGGATCCCCTGGGTGATCGGGCTGAGCATCGCCCTCGCCCTCGCCCAGCCGGCCGGCTCCTGGCTCGCGCACCGCCACCCGCCACCTCCACTGTCACCAGTGCCCGCGCCCGGGGCTGACGCTTCGCCCGACAGACGGGTTCCGCGTCGGCGCCGGTGGCCGCTGGCGCTGGTGGTCGCGCTCTGGGTGGTGCTGGTGCTGCTCGCGCCGAGCTTCGCCTGGTGCGCCGTCCCGCTGATCTACACCGCGCTGCGCACGCTCCCCGCCCGGGCGGCGATCCCGCTGGTGGCGGCCCTGACGCTGCTGGTGGTGATCGCCGAACTCCGGCTGGCCGGCGGGGCGGACGCCACCCTCGTCCTGCTGCCGTTCGCGGTGGCCGCGCTCGCCACCGGCGTGTTCCTGTTCATGGACCGGCAGGACGCCCGGCAGCGCGCCCTGATCACCGACCTGGTCCGCACCCGGCGCGAACTCGCCGCCACCGAACGGCGGCAGGGCACCCACGCGGAGCGCGAGCGGCTGGCCATGGAGATCCACGACACCCTGGCCCAGGGGCTGTCCAGCCAGCAGATGCTGTTGCAGGCCGCCGAGCGCACCTGGGACAACGAGCCGACGACCGCCCGCGCCCACGTCCGGACCGCCGCCGAGGTGGCGGCCCGCAACCTGGCCGAGGCCCGCCGCTTCGTCCACGACCTCGCGCCGGCCGAACTCGCCGACGGCCGTCCGCTCGACCAGGCGCTGCGCGCGCTCGCCGGGCGGGAGGCCGCCGAGAGCGGTCTGCCGGTCCGCTTCCACCTGGACGGCACGCCCGTCCCGCTGCCCGCCGCCGC
Organism: Kitasatospora sp. NPDC059817; assembly: GCF_042731835.1. Taxonomy (NCBI): domain Bacteria; kingdom Bacillati; phylum Actinomycetota; class Actinomycetes; order Kitasatosporales; family Streptomycetaceae; genus Kitasatospora; species Kitasatospora sp. NPDC059817. Next base: position 22,046 of record NZ_JBHWIR010000102.1, read on the forward strand.
GCAGTCCGCGCTGCTGCGGATCGCCCAGGGCGCGCTGGCCAACGTCCGGGAGCACGCCGGAGCGTCGGCCGCGGCGATCACCCTGTCCTACCTGGGCGACCAGGCCGTCCTGGACGTCGCCGACGACGGGCAGGGCTTCGACCCTGGCGCGGTCGGGGCGGCCGGCGGCCGCGGGTACGGGCTGCCCGCGATGCGCGCCCGGCTGCGGCAGTTCGGTGGCACCCTGACCGTGGAGAGCACCCCCGGCGAGGGCACCGTCGTCTCCGCCGCGATCCCCCTGGAGCACCGATGAGCGAACGAACCGGACCCGCCCCCGACCGGCGCGCGGGGTGCGACGGGCGCTCCTGGTGCTCCTGGTGCTCCTGCCGCGATGGGCTCGGCGGGGTGGCCGCATGAGCACCACCGGCTCCCCCACCGACGCCCCCGTCCGGCTGCTGGTCTGCGACGACCACGCGGTGGTCCGGGCCGGCCTGCTGGCACTGCTCGCCAGCGCGGGCGACATCGCAGTGGTCGGCGAGGCCAGCACCGGGGAGGAGGCGGTCGCGCTGGCCGCCCGGCTGGCGCCGCAGGTGGTGCTGATGGACCTCCAACTCGGCGACGGCATCGACGGGGTGGAGGCCACCCGCCGGATCACCGCCACCCCGGGCGGCCCGCACGTGCTCGTGCTCACCACCTACGACACCGACGCCGACATCACCCGGGCGATCGCCGCGGGCGCCACCGGCTACCTGCTGAAGGCCGAGCGGCCGGAGGAGTTGTTCGCCGCCGTGCACGCCGCCGCCCGGGGCCGCACGGTGCTCTCGCCGCCGGTCGCCTCCCGGGTGATGGCACAGATGCGGGCGCCCGCACCGCAGCTCACCGAGCGCGAGCAGGACATCCTCGCGCAGCTGGGGCAGGGGCTGGGCAACCGGGAGATCGCCCGGGCGCTGTTCATCAGCGAGGCCACCGTGAAGACCCATCTCGGCCGGATCTACGACAAGTTGGGGGTGGACACCCGGGCCGGCGCGGTGGCCGTGGCCAAGGAGCGCCGACTGCTGCGCTGACGGGCGCTCACGTACGGCCGGCCCGGCCCGTCGGCGAACTCACTCCGCATCAGCCCGCCGGGGCACCGCCGGACGCATCCGCTGCGCTCAGCGCTCGCGTGGTGTCACTGCGTGCTGCCATGATGCTCGGAATGTCGGATTCCAGCACGGCCCACGCCCGGCCCGCCGCCCGTACCGGCGCCCGCCGCGCGCCCGCAGAAGGGCCGCCGGGCGCCCTGTCGGGCCTCAATCCGCTGGTCCGGCGCCTGGCGGGACCTTCCGGACCGACCATCACGTTTGTGGATTTTTCGTGGATCCCGCTATTGACAAACCAACCACGCGGTTTGTTAACGTGATACCAACGACGTCCCCGGGGGTGGGGGCTCGCCGGGGCCTGTGCGGACCGCTCTCGCCGGAGGGTGCTGCCAGGGGGGAACGGCGGGGCTGCCGGGGAGTCGGGGGGAGCGGCAGCGCGAAGCCGCGCGACGAGGCGGTGGGGGGGGCGGGGGGGGGGGGGCGCGCCCCCCCCCCCCCCCCGGGGCCGGCCCCCCCCCCCGCCGCCCCCCGCGCGTGTTTGAGGCGGAGCGGGCGCGTGGGCCCGCCGCGGGGGCC
>NZ_JBHWIR010000102.1:23688-26678 GCF_042731835.1 Kitasatospora sp. NPDC059817
GGGGGGGGGGGGGGGGGGGGGGGGGGGGGGGGGGGGGGGGGCGGCGGGGGGGGGGGGGGGGGGGGGGGGGGGGGGGGGGGGGGCGGCCCCCCCCCCCCCCCGCGCCTCCCCTGCGTGCGCGGCCCTCAGCCGCGTCCAGCGCCTTCCATTTCTTCCGGCTCTTCCGGCTCTTCCGCAGCCGGCTAGACCATCGCGCTCCAGTACGGGCAGCACACGTTCGGCAGCGGCGCCGGGCCGCGACCGCCGGCGCCCTGCAGTGACGGCAGCCGCTCCGAGCGGGCCACCCCGGGCGAGCTCGCGGTCAGCCCGGCCTCACCCAACTCGCCGAATGCCAGCGCCAGTTGATGACCGTCCAGGGTGGCGGCGGCAACCCCGGGGCGGCTCCGGCCGGCATTCAGCGAAGTGATCGTCCAGCCGCGCTGCCGCCAGTGCCGCTCGACCGCGTCCACCAGTGCCGCCCGCCGGACCGCCGAGACGATGGTGAGGATGTCCCGCCCCCGGGTGACGTACCAGCGCAGGTCCGGGTCCCGCCCCGGCAGCGACAGCCGCGCGCCCGCTCTGGGCGCCGCCCCCTGCCAGACCGGCGCCGGCCGGACGGCGTCCAGGGTGTCCTGAAGCAGGGTCTCGCAGCGCTCGGCGGCTTCGAGCTGATCGACCGCCGGCACTGGGCCGGGCCACCGGGCGGGTGGCACGACCGGCGCACCGCCTCGGCTTCCACCCGGGAATCCGACGTTCAGTTCGGCACCACCTGGCTGCACTGGTCCCCTCCGCGCTCCTCCCGGTGTTCAGGCCGGGCCGGGATTCCGTCCACTGCTTGGACGGTGGGCGTGGACGGACAGTTCCGCCTCTTACCGTTCCCACACCCTCTTCCGCACCCCTCCCGCACGCCCCTCCCGCGCCCCCCGCATCCCACCCGCAGCCGCCAGGGGTCGCGTCCCACTCACCGGCTCGACTCGGCGCCCTGGGTGAGTTCGCGCAGGCGCTGGACCTCGGTGGCGAGTTCGTCGATGCGCCGGTTCAGGGCCTGGATGCAGACCAGGGCGATGCCGTTGGCGTCGACGACGGGGATCACGCGGGTGTTCTCGTGGTGGAAGTCGAAGGAGGCGTGCCAGTCCTGGGCCATCGGCCCGATGTGCCGCACCCGTTCGGGCTCCCACAGATAGCGCCAGGTGCTGATGGGCAGGGCGGCGACCGTCTCCAGTACCTGATGGCCGTTGACCGCCCCGGCCGGGACGACGGCGGCGGTGTCGGCGGTCTCGGTGTGCTCCGGGGCGGTCCGGGCCGCCTTCCCGGAGCGTCGGAACAGGCCCATGCTCAGCGGCTCCAGTCGATCGGGACGCCCATCCCACCCGAACGCCCCACCTGCCCGCGTCCGACAATCAGGACATAGGGGATCCCGCCGCCACGCTTCCCCCCATCGAGTGAAGCCCCGGCCCGGACCCGCATTCGACCGCCGCACCACCTGTCCGAGCCGCCGGCCGACCCGTCGAGGGCCGATCGGCACGAAGCCCAGGGGGAGTTGGCAGGAGCAACCGGCGTTGAGCCTCAGATTTCAAGGCCGGGGTCGAATGTCAACGGCGGGTTTCCGACGGGAACTATGCTCACGGTCGGAAGCACGGGGGGCCTTGAGGTAAACGACGGGCCTTCTGTGCGCCCATGGCGGGTCAAGTCGCTTTTCGGGAGCTCTCATTGGGTCACGGTGCGTACCGACTGGGCGACGATCGCCACTCGGAGTCGTCAGGCGAACGGCCAACCCCGAGAGATCCCCTGTCCCGCCTCGCCAAGGGCATCGTGGTCATGGCGGCCCTCGGGTTCTTCGCCGCCTCGGTCGTGGCCACCGTCCGCAACCGCGACGGCTTCTCGTACCAACTGGCCGCCATCACAGTCCTTTTGGTCCTGCTCGGCTTTCAGCTCCTGCACGCCGGCCCGTGGCGCCACAGGCGGCCGTGGTGGCCGTGGAGCCTTCTCGCTCACGGAGTGATCACCTACCTGCCGTTCCTGGTCTTCGACGGGGCGTGGGTCGGCATCCCCGGGTCGTTCGCCGGATCGATGCTCCTGACCGTCGCCGCACCCAGGTCCTGGATCCTCTTCACCCTGCTGGTGGCGGGCCAGTACCCGATCTACGCGGCGCTGGGCGACGACGTCGGGCAGTGCCTCAACGCGAGCGTCTCCACGGCCGCGGGCGGAATCGTCGTCTACGGCGTGGCCCGACTGGCCGACCTGACCGCGGAGTTGCGGGCGGCCCGCACCGAGCTGGCGGAGCGCGCCGTGGACCAGGAGAGGCTGCGCTTCTCCCGGGACCTGCACGACCTGCTCGGCTACAGCCTCTCCGTGGCAGCACTGAAGTGCCAGATCGCCGAGCGGACCGTCCTGGAGGACCCGCGGCGCGCCCGGGCGGAGATCTCCGAGGTGCTGGCGATGGTGAGACAGGCGATGTCCGACACCCGGTGGATCTCCAGCGGCGACCTCCAGATGTCGTTGGCGCGGGAAACCCGCTTCGCCGCCTCGGCGTTGCGGGCGGCTGGCATCAGCGTGGAGGTCGACCTGGCCTACGGCACCCTGCCGCCCGAGCACGACGCCGTACTGGCGACGGTGGCGCGCGAGGCCGTCACCAACATGCTGCGGCACAGCGCGGCACGGCGCTGCGAGATCCGGGCCGTCAGGGGCGAACTCGGCGACGTGAGCCTGGTGGTGTCCAACGACGGCGTCCTGGCGGAGGGCGTCCCGGCGGAGCCGGGCGGCGGCCGGGGCATCGGCAACCTCACGGAGCGGTTGCTCGCCGTCGGGGGACGGCTGACCGCGGAGGAGGGCGAGACCGGCTGGTTCCACCTCTCGGCGGTCATCGCGGCCCCGCCGACCAAGACGACGTCCAGGGCCGGCTGACCGTGGGGGGGGGGGCCCGCGGGGCGCCCCGGGGGGGCGGGCCCCGCCGCCCCGGGGCCGCGCCGCCCCCAACCCCCAGGGCGCGGCCCGGGCCCCGCGCCCCGCCC
>NZ_JBHWIR010000103.1:0-26619 GCF_042731835.1 Kitasatospora sp. NPDC059817
CCACGCCCCCCCGGGCGCCAATTTCCTCTCTGGATTTGGGCCCCCGGGCCGTGCCGGTCACGCCTTGGCGGGCGGGGTGACCGTGAAGGCGATGGCGCGGGCCGGGTCGATGGTGGCCACGCCGCACAGGGTGTCCACGATGGACACCTCGGACTTCACGGACGGGTCGAAGTCCATGGTCACGCGCAGCGCGTAACCGTTGTCGGCGGAGGACACCGAGCGTGCTCCGCCCTGCACCTCGCTGGGGGCGCGCACCGCGAGGGCGAACGCGGTCTTGTGGAAGGCCACCGCGCCGTCCAGGTGCGGGGAGACGACCACGCGGAAGCCGAACAGCTCACCCATGGTCGCGTTGCGCAGCGCGTGGGAGTCTCCGGCCTCGTTGACCTTCTGGAGCTGTTCGACGTCCAGGAGGATGTTCTGCACGTCCGGGCCGATGGCCAGGAAGCGATCGGTGGCGGGGATCTCGCGGCGGGTGAAGTCGGCTGCTGCGGCGGTCAGCATCTTCACGACATGCCCCGGCTCGCCCGGCTTGGCGTCGGCCTTGATGACGCGGGCTCCGGCGGCCTTGCTGACGGCGTTGAGCAGGGCGGCGGCGGACTTCTCAACGTAGGTCGAGACAGCGTCCATCTGGGGCTTGAGGACCTGCTCGCCGAAGCTCTCGATGTTGAGCGTCATGTCCTTGGTGGTGAAGGCTGCGGCGTCGGTCGGCTCGTCGGTCAGCTTCACCTGCACGTGGCCCTCTTCCACCTTGGTGTAGACGGTGGTGCCGTTGAAGTTCTGGGCCACGCGGCGCTTGGGGGTACGCACTCGCACCGAGTCGCCCCGGCCGCCGGTGAACGCGGCTTCGGCGTCGCGCATCACGCACTCGCCGAGCACGGAGTTCGAGCGCATCAGCGCCAGGCTCACGGCCACGACGTCGGTGATCTCGAAGGTGTTGCTGGTCATGGGGTGGCGCCTTTCCTGGAGTTCCCGCCGCTGCGGCGGGAACGCGAAAGCCCCGGCCATCTGCGGCACGGGGATGGGTAGTTCGGGTGTCGGGGCGGTCAGCCGGCCGAAACGGCGGGGGCCTCGGCGAACAGCTCGGCGGCGGTCGGCGGCTGGTAGCCGCCGGGGGCGCGGAACAGCTTCGCTTCACCGCTCATGAAGTACTGGTCCCCCGTGCGGCGCAGGCGCAGCAGGGTGGAGAGGAACAGGAACTCGGCGTCCGGGTTGGCCTCCCACGCTTCGTGGTTGACCACGTCTCGGTAGGTCAGACCGAGCGCGTTGCACCACGTGAGGTAGTGCGCGGGGGTCGGGGTCTTGTCCTCGGCCTCCCAGGCGTAGACGGTGGCGACGTGGACGCCGACGCGATCGGCGACCTCGGCCACGGACAGGTCCAGGGCCTTGCGGCGGGCAGCGAGGGAGAACGGGTGGATCACGGTTGGGGGTCCTTCATTCGGTCGGATGGCGGGATTCATGATCACCAGGGGGCTCGGGGTGAAACGGCACGCTGGCGGCCTCATCCGCCCCAGAATTGGTGATCATGGTCAGGGCTATGGGTGGGGCTCGGCCCGCTGCGGCAAGGGGCTCGGCGGGCCCAGGGTGGGGTGCGGCCCCCTCCCTGGGGTCAGGGGGTCGGGGGGGTTTACGCACGTCACGACATCCCCCCTAATCTGAGGTGGGGTCAGGCGTTCGCGGGGTGAGATCCACTCGGTCAGCAGCATGTCGCCCTTGTCGGTGTTGCAGTCCCGGCAGGCCCAGCGCAGATTGGCGATCTCCGTGAGCCCGCCGCGCGCCACCGGTGTGACGTGGTCGAGGACTTCGCCCGGCGTGGCCAGGTCGGGCGGGCAGTACGCGCACCGGTCTCCGTGGCGCTCGGACACCTTCCGCCGGATCGACTCCTTGCGGTCCTTGAGGCGGCGGCGCTGCTCGGCCTGGCAGGCTTGGCAGACGCCGTCTGGGAACGCCATCACCTCCCGGCGGAAGCGGCAGCGTCGGCATGGGCGGGGCTTCTCGTCGCGGTCCTTCCCGGCCTGCCTGGTCTTGCGGCGGGCGTGCTCGGCCGCGCGGGAACACTTGTCGGAGCAGTAGCGTCTGCGAGGGTCCGCCAGCGCATCCACGACGCCCGTGCACCGGAGGTTGCCGCACGGCCGGGGTCCCAATCTGGAGCGTTCCAGCAGCTCGGCGCGGCGCGCGTCCTCGCGGCGGCGCTGCCTGCGATCGGCCGTACACGGCTCGCAGTAGACGACCTGCCCGGCGTGGGCAGGCCGCTTGCCCGAAGGCGCGCCGCACTCGCCGCACAGCACAGGAGCCACAAACTCCCGGAGAGCCGCGCGCTGCGACTCCTGCGCCAGGGCGTACGCCCTGCGGCAGCGGTCGTCCGCGCAGACCGGCTGCGGGCCGTCCCGGGCCCGGGGCCGCACTCCGCACACCCGGCACACGGCTGTGGCGGTCTCCATGTCCGGCCCCCTCCCCCCGACGAAACGCGGTGATCATGAACAGGCGGGACGCAACCGTCCCTCTCGCCCTCAGACGAATCCCGAGGCAAAAGCAAGAGACCCCGGCACGCTGCCGGGGTCTCACAGGCCGTAGGTGGGCCCACACATATTCAGGGTGGCCGGTTAACACCCGCCCCTCACAGTCACAGGAGCTTCCCTCACATGTATTAAGCCGGGCCAGTTAACGACCAAGGTGGGTGCACCCGTGGTCTGCGAACGCCCTCGGGCCCTCCACAGGATCGAGAGAACCCAGGAACTCGCAGTAGCAGGGTCAGGGCGTGTCGGGAGCCATGGCCGCTTCCAGCACATCGGCCAGTTCCTCGGCCTTCGGGTCAACGATCGTGACCTCGATCCGGGGGTCTCGCTTGAGCGGGCCCCGCGCCGGGAACAGCAGCACCCGAACGCTGAAAGCCTCCAGCAACTCCCGCCGAGCCACGGTGTCCCCGGCCCGCCACTCGTCCGCGACCCTGCGGCCGGTCGGTACCGAGTACCAGCCCGCCGGCTTCTCGGGCGTCGCCTTCGCCGTCTCCAGTTCCCGGCCCATCCGGGCGTACTCCCGGCGGAACCACTCGGCATCGTCCGGGGAGTCGTACAGGCCCGCCGCGCGATCGTCGCGCAGCCGCTTGCGGTCGGCCGTCAGGTCGGCGACACGCTGGGCCACACCGTTGCCCGGTTCCCACACCCGTTCCGAGAACTCGGCGGGGCCGAAGTCGGCGAGGAACCGCCGCTCCACGATCTCGTCCATCTCGGCGAGCGGAGCGACGGGCTGCGGACACTCCTCCGAGCCCTTCAGGCCCTCTGTACGGGCCTTGCAGGCTCATTGCCGGAACAACTCCGCTCTTGTGGGTCGTCGTGCTCCTATACAGCCGTACGGAGCAGATCCCGCAGAACGACCCGCCGGACAGCAACAACTCCCCCTTGGCCGCGCGGGGACCTGCCGGAGCCTTCGTGAGCTTCTTCGTCAGCGATGTCTGGGTGGCCCGGTCCCAGAGCCCGGGAGCGATGCGGACGGGGTGGCCGTCCGGCCCCAGGACGGCCTTCCCCTTGTGCGCGAGGTAGCCCAGCGAGGCGTCGGAGAGGCAGATGCGCTTGATCACGTTGCCGGTCCACCGGCCACCGATCGATTCCTTGCCGTACATCACCCGCGACCAGCCCGAGGGCGAGAGGACCCCCGCACGGGTCAACCGGGCGGCCTCGGTGTCCACGGTGATGCGGCCGGTGCCGTCGGTCAGCAGACGACGGGCGAACTCACGGGCCACGGCCTCCGACTCCGGCTCGTTCTCCGTGTGGTCCACCTTCCCGCCGTGGGCGAGGCGCACGTGCACAAACCCGTACGCGGGCCGCCCCGCGACCTCCCCCGCCGAACGGGCCTGTACCGCGCGGGTCCCGGTTCCGTGTCCGGATGTTCCGGTGCTCGATCTGCGCGCCGAACAGCTTCGCGTTGAACTCGATCTCCTGGCTCGGGTCGTCCAGGTCCCAGAAGCCGGGGTGATCAGCGGTGAGGAGGAGACGGCCCGCGTTGGTCTCCCTGGCGAGCCGCAGCCCCTCCAGGACGTCACGCCCGAGGCGATCCACGGCGGACGCCGCAAGTCCGTCATAGGGCCCGCGCTGGGCCTTGAGCCACGGCCCCAGCTTCGGACGCGTGAGCGGGTCGGACGCGCCGGACACCTCCCAGTCGTCCGCCCACCCGATGACGTGCCCTCCGGCTCGCTCGGCCGAGTCGAGGATCGCGTCCCGCTGCCGTGCCGGTGAGCTGGTAGCCGCCTGCACGCGGGAGAGTCGGCGAACGCCGAGCAGACAGCGCCCGCAGCCGTCGTACGGCGTCACGGGCGCGTCATTGGTGCTGGTCATAGTGGGCATGTGTTCCCCAGGGGCCGGGGCGGCTCGCGCCGCTGAACGGGCGAACCCGGGCCCCCAGGGATGCCCGCTGCTAGGCGAGCCCGGCCAGTTCCAGGGCCTCGACGCCGGTGCGCAGCGCCTGGATCCGCTCGTCCAGGGTGAAGCCGGACGGGGCCAGGGTGAGCGTGGTGACGCCCGCGTCGGCGTAGGCCTGCATCCGGTCGGCGATCCGGGCGGTGTCGCCGATCAGCGAGGTGGCGTCGATCAGGTCGTGCGGGACGGCGGCCGCGGCGCCCGCGTAGTCCTTGGCCAGGTACTTCTCCTGGATCTCGTCGGCGGCCTGCTCGTAGCCCATCCGCCGGGCGAGCTGGTTGTAGAAGTTCTTCTCCTTGCTGCCCATGCCGCCGATGTACAGCGCGGCGTAGGAGCGCTGGGAGTCGACGCCCGCCTTGATGTCCTCGCCGACCGCGATGGTGACGGTCGGGCAGAGGTCGAAGCCGTCCAGGCTCTGCCCCGCCTTGGCGCGGCCGGCCTTCAGCGGGTCGAGGGAGAGCGCGGCGTGCTCGGGCGAGAAGAAGATGCCGAGCCAGCCGTCGGCGATCTCGCCGGTCTGCTCCAGGTTCTTCGGGCCGATCGCGGCGATGTACAGCGGGATGTGCTCGCGCACCGGGTGCACGGTGAGCTTGATCGGCTTGCCGGGGCCGCCGGGCAGCGGCAGCGTCCAGTGCGCGCCCTCGTGGACCAGTCGCTCGCGGGACATCGCCTTGCGGATGATCTCCACGTACTCGCGGGTGCGGGCGAGCGGCTTGTCGAACTTCACCCCGTACCAGCCCTCGGAGACCTGCGGGCCGGAGACGCCGAGGCCGAGCCGGAAACGGCCGCCGGACAGGGTGTCCAGGGTCGCCGCGGTCATCGCGGTCATCGCCGGGGTGCGGGCGGGGATCTGGAAGATGGCCGAACCGACGTCGATCCGCTCGGTCTTCGCGGCGACGAAGCTCAGCACCGTCGCGGCGTCCGAGCCGTACGCCTCGGCCGCCCAGCACACCGAGTAGCCGAGCCGGTCCGCCTCCTGGGCCACGGCGATGTTGTCGGCGTCCATGCCGAGACCCCAGTAGCCGAGGTTGATTCCGAGTCGCATGTGCCGAACCTTCCAGTCGGTGAGGGTTGGTGGCGAGGGTAGCCGCGCACTCGCCGGTCATGCTACTGACCGGTAGTGGTGGTCTGGGTCACACCCGCCGTCGCCCGGGCCCGGTGATCGTTCTGCGGGTCGCCACCCCTGCCCGGACACCGGCCGCTACGCTCAGCCGACGTGGGGAGCGCTCTCCCCACCTGCGCGTTCTCAGGGCTACCGGGGCGCCCGGTGCCACCGGCCAGTGGAGGGCCCGCCCGATGGAAAAGCGTCACCTCGGCCGTACCGGTCTCCAGGTCTCGCGGCTCGGCCTCGGCACCATGACCTGGGGCCGCGACACCGACGAACACGAGGCCGCCGAGCAGCTCAAGGAGTTCGTCGACGCCGGCGGGACCCTGCTCGACACCGCCGACGTGTACGCCGACGGCGGCGCCGAATACCTGATCTCCCGGCTCACCGACAGCCTCGTCCCCCGCTCCGAACTCGTCATCGCCACCAAGGCCGGCAGCGTGCCGGAGTCCGCCCGCCGCTTCGACGGCTCCCGCGGCCACCTCCTCGCCGCCCTCGACGCCTCGCTGCGCCGGCTCGGCACCGACTACGTCGACCTGTGGCAGGTGCACTCCTTCGACCCCATGACGCCCGTCGAGGAGACGCTCAGCGCCCTCGACATCGCCGTCTCCTCCGGGCGCGCCCGGTACGTCGGGGTCTGCGACTTCAGCGGCTGGCAGCTCGCCAAGGCCGCCACCTGGCAGCGCGCCCACCACGGGCGGACCCCGCTGGCCGGGGCCCAGCTGGAGTACTCGCTGCTCCAGCGCGGCATCGAGCGCGAGGCGCTGCCCGCCGCGGCGGACGCCGGGGTCGGGCTGCTCGCCTCCTCGCCGCTCGGGCGCGGGGTGCTCACCGGCAAGTACCGGCACGGCGTCCCGCAGGACTCGCGCGGCGCCTCGCCGTACCTGTCCGGGTTCGTCCAGCCATACCTCGGGGAGCGCTCGCGGCGGATCGTCGACGCCGTCGCCACGGCCGCCGACGGCCTCGCCAGCAGCCCGCTCGCGGTCGCCCTCGCCTGGGTCCGGGACCGGCCCGGAGTGGCGAGCGCGCTGGTCGGGGCCCGTACGGTGGCACAGCTGCAGGCGGCGCTGTCAGTGGAGGCGCTTACGCTACCGGGTGAGATCCGTGGTGCGCTGGACGACATCTCGTCACCGGTGCACCGCTACCCGGACCAGGGGTGGAGCGAGCTGTAGCCCCCCTCGTTCAGCTGAAACACGCAGTGGAGTGACCCTTGGAGCGGACGATGAGTGACACGGAGAACGGCGCTCCGGAGGAGACCTCGGCAGTCTCGGTGAGCCCGGCGCAGTCAGCCAGCCCGGCGGAGAAGGCGGCGGCGATCGCCGAGCTGGCGCAGCGGATCCGCAGCGTCGGCCCGCAGGCCGCACCGCTGGAGGGCGAGGGCCGCGCCGCGGCTCCCGAGCACGCCAAGGACGTCAAGGACGGCCAGGGCGCCAAGGCCCCGACCCCGTCCCCGGCTTCCGCGCAGCCCGACCAGCAGCGCGCCCAGGCGCTCAAGGACACCGCCGAGGTACTGACCGCCGGGGGCGCCCCGGCCGATCTCGCGGCCGCCGCGGTGGCCGAGTTCGGCGACGGCGCCGCCGAACAGCTGCGCTCCGACCCGTGGGCCGTGCTGTCCCTGCCCGGCGTCCGCCCCGAGCACGCGGACGGCTTCGCCCGCGGCCTGCTCGGCCCCGCCGCCGGCCCCGGTGACCCGCGCCGCGCCCAGGCGCTGGTGCCGTGGCTGCTGGAGCAGGCGGCGCTGCGCGGCCACTCCGCCGTCGAGGTCGCCGAGATCGCGGCCGGGCTCGACCGCCACGGGCTGCCGGACTCGGCCGCAGCGATCCAGGCCGCCGTCCTGGACGGGCGCGCGATGCCGTTCCAGGAGGAACTGACCGGCCCCGAGGCGCACGCGGCGGGCGGCGACGAGGACGAGGAGCCGCCGACCCGGACGCTGCTCGCCCTGGAGCGACTCGCGCTGGCCGAGGAGAGCCTCGCGGACGGGCTGGTCCGGCTGATGTCGACCTTCGTGCCGGGCGAGGACCCGGAGCCGGGCGACGAGGACGCGGTGGCGGGGGAGGCGGAGGATCCGGCGGAGGAGGACACGGCGGAGGACACGGTGGAGGCCACAGCAGAGGCCACGGTGGAGGACGCTCCGCAGGCCCCCGCCGCGCCCGGCCCGACCGCGTGGGCGGCTGCCGGCGAGGCCGCGCCGTCCTCCTCCGCGACCGCCCTGATCCAGGCCGTCGCCGACAGCGCCCTGGTGCTGCACACCGGCGGCGAGGCCGCCCGCGCCGAACCCGCCGCGCTGCTGGCCGCTGCCGGCGGCCTCGGGCTGCGGGTCTGGGCCGCCACCTGGACCGACCAGGGCCGGGAGTCCTTCGCCGCGCTCACCGACACCCCGGCCGCCGTGATCACCCTGGCCGACCTGCTCTCCGGCGCCGCCGGGCCGGGCCGCGCCGCTGACGGCACGCTCGCCCTGGACGTCCTGGTCGTCCTCGACGCCCCGCTGCTGGACGTCGAACTGGCCGCCACCGTCCTGGAGTCGCTCGCCGACGGCACCCGGCTGGTGCTCAGCGGCGACCCCGGCCAGCTCTGGTCGGCCGGCCCCGGCCGGTTCTTCGCCGACCTGCTGGCCGCCAGGGTCTGCCCGGCGGTCGCCTCCCGCACCCCGGACTTCGGCCCGATCGGCGAGCTGGTCTCCGGCGTCGGCATCGGCGAGCTCCAGCCCGTCGAGGCGCCGGACAAGGAGGTGGTCATCCTGACCGCGAAGGACGGCGGCGAAGCCGTCCACCGCGCCCTCCAGCTGCTCACCGACTCCATCCCCCGCGCCCTCGGCATCCCCGCCGAGCAGGTGGTGCTGCTCACCCCCGGCCACGGCGGGCCGGCGGGCACCCGGGCGCTGAACGCCGCCGCGAAGGCCCGGCTCAACCCGGGGCCCGGCCGGTTCGGCGGCTTCGACCCGGGCGACCGGGTGGTCGACTCCCCGGCCCCCGGCGTCACCCGCCCGGCCCGGGTGCTGGACGGCGACGCCACCGGCCTGCACCTGGCGTACGCGGACGGCTCGCGCCGGACCGTCCCGCCCGCCCAGGCGGCACGGCTGCGGCACGGCTGGGCGCTGACCGTCCACCAGGCACTCGGCCGCCGCTGGCCGGGCGCGGTCGTGGTGCTCCCGGAGGACGCCGGCCCGGCGCTCACCCGGCAGTGGGTCTACACCGCCTTCGGCCGCGGCGAGCGGCACCTGTCCGTGGTGCACGCGGCGGGCCCGGCGCTCGCCCAGGCCGTCACCGAGCGCCCGGCGCAGCCGCGCACCACCCGGCTGCGGGCGATCCTCGCCGAGAACGCCGCCTCGGCGTACTAGCCCTGTCCGGCGGTTGGCGGAACGCGCGGAGGGCGGGCCCCCTACAGGTGGGGCCCGCCCTCCGGGTGTCTGCACGACGAACGGTTCAGTCGTCGGGGTCCTCGTCGTCGTAGACCTCGCTCACGTCGAACCGGCAGATCAGCATCTGCGGGTCGGCGTGCTCGAAGGGTTCCGGCAGCCACTCCCCCGGCTCGGTCGGCTCCGCCGCCGCGACCCAGAGCGTCGAGTCCGCCTCCTCCAGGCCGAACTCCTCGCTGCGGGCGGCGATCTCGTCCGGCTCGTACTCGCCGAACAGCACGCCGATCGCGGCGTTCACCCCGCTGGTACCGCCCCCGCCGGGGGTCAGCGACTCGTCGAGCCGCTCGGCCTGGGCGCGCAGCCGCTTGGGGTCGGCGACGTGGTAGTCGCGGCGGATCAGCACGCTGATCGCCTCCGGCTGTTCGGGGCCGTGGTAGCCGCCCGGACCCTCGTCCCCGGGGATCTCGAAGGGGGTGACCTCGTCGTAGACCTCGTAGAGGATCTGGTCGTAGGCGATGGCCGCCGTCGCGAGCTGCTCGTAGGCGGCGGACACAGCGGGATCATCCGCTGCGCTGGGGCTTGACACCGCTTCCAGATGACGGTCGATGGCGGCCTTGACCGCCTCGGCGGCGGCGCGTACCTCGGCAATGGTTGGCTGCGCGGCATCAGACATGGTGCAGACGCTATCTCCCCGCGGTGTCGGTACGCACAGCGGTTGTCACCTACACCCGCGATTTCACCGCAACTTCCCCCCTGATGTCCGATCCGCGTGGTTCTGTCCCCGCGCATGCCCGGCGCGAAGGGCGTGCAGCCGGGCCGCGCGGGGCCGATCGGGTGCCGCTTCGCGCGCCGGGATCGGGGTATCCCGTCCGGAGGAACAACGGAACTGATGCACTGTCAGGCGAGCTGGCGCGCCCCGGCCGGTCCGGGGCGTCCTGCCGGGTCGGACGGACGTCCGGGAGGACGTCCGGAAATACCCGGGCCGACTGTCCGAGGCAGGTCGTAGGCTTGCGTGCAGGTGATTCTCAGGAGGAGCGTTTTGACCCCACCGAAGCCGGTCCGGCAACCGGAGTACGAGTACCAGTCGCTGCGCATGCCGCGCGGCACCACGCGCAACGCGGCACGCCAACTGCTCACCGAGCACGCCGAGTACGGGCACTGGGAGCTCGACCGGCTGCGGCTGTTCCCCGACGGGAGCCGGACGGTCCGGCTGAAGCGGCGGATCATCCGGCAGGTCCGGAGCTGGTGACGGGCGAGCACGTCTGAGCCCACCCGCCGCGGCGGGGGTGGACGGGCGGGGCGCCTGGGCGGGGAAGGCCCGGGCGGGAGGCGGCCGGGTCGGGGAGCTTCGGGCCCGGGAACGCGCCCGTCGCGGTGGGGATTTCACGCCGGGCTTTCGGACCGGGGCTTCACGTCACCGTCAGGCCTTCGTACGGGCTTTCACCCCGGGCCTCCGCTTGCCCGCGGCCGCCCGTACCTCCAGGCGGCCGCGGGCGCGTCACGCTCCGGCGTCGTGCTCCGGCAGCGCCGCTGGGGTGCGGCGCCGCGGGGTGTGGCCTACCGACGGCTCAGCGGGCGCCGGCGCGGGCGCGGCGGTAGAGCACGCCGCCACCGAGCAGCAGAGCGAGGCCGGCGGCGCCGAGCAGTTCGACGTCACCGGCGCCGGTGGAGGCCAGCTGGCTGCCGACGGCGCCGCTCGGCGAGGAGGCGACGGCCGGGGCGACGGCGCGGGCCGCGACCGGGGCGACCTGGCCGCTCGCGACCGGCGCGACGGCGGGGGCCGAGTGTGCGCCGGCCTCGGGGGTGGCGGACGGGCCGCCGTTGCGCGGGTTGCCCGGGACCTCTCCGCCGGCCTGCGGCGGGATGGACGGGCTGTGCTTCTCGGGGCAGTCGTCGGCCGGCTTCGGCGCCGGGGCGGGCTGCGCGACGTTGGCGCAGTCGTTGCCGAAGGCGGGGTTCCCGACGCCGACCACGTCGACGGAGTTGCCGCAGGCGTTGACCGGGACGTGCACGGGGGCCTGGATGCTGTTGCCGGAGACCACGCCGGGCGAGTTGGCGGCGACGCCGGAGGCGGACGCACCCGAGGCGGAGGAGCCCCGGCCGGTGCCGCCGTTGGCCCCGGAGCCTGCGTGGGAACCGGAGCCGGTGTGGGAGCCGGAGCCCACGTGGGAGCCGCCCGGCTTCGCGGCCTCGGGGTGGCCGCTGGCGTTGGCGCAACGGTTGCCGTAGGACGGGTTCAGCACGCCGATCACGTCGACGGTGTTGCCGCAGGCGTTGATCGGCACCTCGACCGGCACCTGCACCGAGTTCCCGGAGGCGACGCCCGCCGAGCCGGCGGCACCTCCCTGGGCCTCGGCACCCGCGTAGGCGTAGCCGGCGGTCGAGGCCAGGACACTGCCGGTGGCCACGACCGTGAGGATCCCCTTCTTGGCTACATTCCTCATTTTTTCCCCTGACGTATCGAGAACGACGTGACGACCTTGACGCAAACGCCTTCCGAAAGTCGGAATTTCCGTATATCCGGATATCCGGCAAGGTCTTCGACTGCACAGGAGTTAACGAGAGGACGGCGGGCAGGTTGAGCCGAACGAACCAGCTTCACCCGATCGAGCGATTGCCCCCTTGTTCACCTCTCCGCACCCCGCACTCGCACCCCGCATGCAAGCGACCCCCGGGCGGCGCGTCCGCCACCCGGGGGTCGAATGAGTCGGCTCAACGAGCCTCAGCAGCTCGGAGCGTGACTCAGAAGTTGGCGCAGTGGTTGCCGAACGCCGGGTTCAGCACACCGATCACGCTGACGGTGTTGCCGCACAGGTTGACCGGGACGTGCACCGGGATCTGCACCTGGTTGCCGGCGACGACACCCGGGGAGCCGGCGGCCACACCCTCGGCGGCGGCGCCACCGTGAGCGGACGCGACACCGGCGGCGGCGATCACCAGGCCACCGGTGGCGGCGGCAACAGCGGCGATCTTCTTGACCTTCATCATTCCTCCTGTATGGACAACGCAACCCGTTCGGCGGGTTGCACAGGAATGAACGAGGGTGTGGCAAACGGGGTACGGAACAGATTTGCCATTCACTCGCAACGGTGACGTCTCGCACGCACGCTCGATCCGCATTTCCTTGCAGGATCGTTTCTGTTGATCTCCTTCGCCCTGTCCCAAATCATTAGCTCGGACAATGCGGACGGCCCGCCCCCGGCACTCCGGGAACGGGCCGTCCGCCCAAGGAGCTCAGCCCAAGCCGCTCGGCAGGCAACGCTCGGCAGGCAACGCTCAGCAGGCGTCGAGGAACCGGTCCAGCACCCGGACGCCGAACTTCAGCCCGTCCACCGGCACCCGCTCGTCCACGCCGTGGAACATCCCGGCGAAGTCCAGCTCCGGCGGCAGCTGCAGCGGCGCGAAGCCGAAGCAGCGGATCCCGAGGTCCTGGAACGACTTGGCGTCCGTCCCGCCCGACAGGCAGTACGGCACCGCGCGGGCGATCGGGTCCTCCGCCCGCAGCGCCGTCTGCATCGCCTCCACCAGCGCGCCGTCGAAGGTGGTCTCGATCGCCTTGTCCGAGTGCAGGCTCTCCCGCTTCACGCGCGGGCCCAGCACGCTGTCCAGCTCCGCCAGGAACTCCTCCTCGTAGCCGGGCAGGAAGCGCCCGTCCACGTGTGCGGTGGCCTGGCCGGGGATCACGTTCACCTTGTACCCGGCGCCGAGCATGGTCGGCTGGGCGGTGTTGCGCAGCGTGGTGCCGATCATCTTGGCGATGCCGCCGAGCACCCGCAGGGTCTCGTCCATGTTCTCCGGGTCGAGCTCGACCCCGAGCGCGTCCGACAGCTCGTTCAGGAACGCTCGTACGGTCTTGGTGATCCGCAGCGGGAACTTGTGCCGGCCGAGCCGGGCGACCGCCTCGCACAGCTCGGTGATCGCGTTGTCGTCGTTCTCCATCGAGCCGTGCCCGGCGCGGCCCTCGACCGTCAGGCGCATCCAGTGCATGCCCTTCTCGGCCGTCTCCACCAGGTACAGCCGCACCTGGTCGTTGACCGTGAAGGAGAAGCCGCCGACCTCGCCGATGCCCTCGGTCACGCCCTCGAACAGCTCCGGGTGCTTGTCCACCAGGAACCGCGCCCCGTACGTGCCGCCGGCCTCCTCGTCCGCGACGAACGCCAGCACCAGGTCGCGCGGGGGCTTGCGGCCGGTGCGCAGCCGGTCGCGGACCACCGCGAGGGTCATCGCGTCCATGTCCTTCATGTCGACCGCGCCGCGCCCCCACACGCAGCCGTCCGCGATCTCGCCCCCGAACGGGTCGTACGTCCAGTCCGCGGCGTTGGCCGGCACCACGTCGGTGTGGCCGTGGATCAGCAGGCCCGGGCGGGAACGGTCCTCGCCCTCGATCCGCACCACGGTCGAGGCCCGCCCCTTGGCCGACTCGAAGATCTGCGGCTCCACCCCGAACTCGGCGAGCTGCTCGGCGACGTACTCCGCCGCCTTGCGCTCCCCCGGGCCGGAGCCGTCCCCGTAGTTGCTGGTGTCGATCCGGATCAGATCGCGACAGATCCCGGCGACCTCCGACTCAGCCGTCGCCCTCGGCCCCGCCGACTCGCTCCGCTCGCTCACGGTCACTCCTCGTCTTTGGCCCGCACCGACGCACCAGCGCGCCACCCCCAGGACCTGCACCCGGGCGTACGAGCACGTACGCCCATCCTCCCCCAGCCCCCGACCCGGATCCACCCCCTGCGCACCCCCGAAACCCCCTGGTCACGCCCCCGCCACACACTCCCCCTTGCCCCCGCCACCACCCCCGCACCCCCGCCCCGAACCGTTTTGGGACCCCAAGCCGATCTTTGCTACAGTTACATCTGTCAGCGCGGCCGACGAGAGAACGAAAGCCGCAAAGACAACACCCGGTCCGGGTGGCGGAATGGCAGACGCGCTAGCTTGAGGTGCTAGTGCCCTTTATCGGGCGTGGGGGTTCAAGTCCCCCCTCGGACACCAGTGGGTCGTTCAAGAGATCGACCCTTATACGTTCAAGAGATCCCGCGATGATCTTGATCCTCGCATATTGGATCTTGTTGCGGGCCTTGTCGAGGCTCCGGTGAGCGTCGTGAGGCGGTGGTCCTGTGCGATCCGACTTCCAGCTGAACGCAAAATGCCTGTGGAGCGATCCTTGATCGCTCCACAGGCATTTTGCGTTGTCCCGCGCTCCCTAGCCGGGTGGCATCACTCGAGTGCGGGGGGCGTGGCGACGGAGGTCTCGACGGTGTTCACCCCAGGGCTCGCTTCCGGGGTTCGCGGTCGCGGCGGTCGGCGGGGGGTGTACGCGCGGTTGCGGATGAACTTCTCGATGGCTCGCAGGTTAGCGATGCAGATGATCACCGCGACGAGGAGCGTCTGCGCGACGCGTCCGGGCGAGAGTCGGCGGTCGGGGTCGTTGATGCTGTCCAAGCAGCCTCTTTTGAGGAGACCGTTATAGCCCTCGTTCTGGCTTCGCAGGCCGGACCAGGCTCCTTGCCATTCGGGCGAGAAGACCGGGTGGTCCTGGCGGTACTTGGCGAGGACGACACCCGGGGTCGTGACGCTCTGCTGGGTGCAGATGGTGGGGAAGTCGGTGTCGGCGCCCTCGGGTGGGAGAATCTGTGGCAGCGAGGCCGGGCTGAGGACGCGCGGTGCGTCCAGGTCGACGTGGTCGACGACTGCTTGGTGCCGGGGCGCCGGTAGCAGGTGACGGTCGGGGACTTGCCCAGGGCGGGGCACTGCCGGCGCTGGTCTCCGTTGGGGCCGCGGTCCTTGATCTTCGTGGCGTAGGCCTGGCGGTCGAGGATGCGCACGAGGGCCTGCCGCTGCTGCTCCTCGGTGGCGTCGGGGTCCATGTTGGCGGAGCCAGCGGTGACCAGCGGCAGCGGCATGAGGGGGCAGTAGAACTGGCCGCCGTTGAGCTGCATCCCGCGGAACTCGCCCTGCCTGTCGATGTGGCTGCGGTTGTAGTGCTTGACGACCCGCAGGTCCATGCCGAGCAGAGGGACGTCGAAGTCCTCTTCGGCGGCCTGGCTGATCCCCCGGTCTGCGCAGGTGACGCCGGTGGTGAAGCCAGCCTCGACAGAGGGGCGCAGCGCGCGAATGGCGGCGACTCCGGGTTCGGTGCCGGGGGTGCGCAGGATCATGCCGAGGCAGACGTTGGGGTAGCGGCCGGCGAGGTCGCCGGAGCCATGGCCGGCGACCGCGGCCATGAGGCTGTAGGCGAAGATGAGGTCTTCTTTCTTGTCTTTCCTCTTTGCCTTCTTCGGCGCCGGCTTCTTGGCGTTCTGCATGGTGGCGGTGCGGCGTGCCCGGTTGGCTCTCCCGCGTCGGGTACCGGTGGACGCAGCCTGCGGTGCGGTGGGGCTTCCTCGCTCCCGGGTTTCTTCTTGCTACTGCCGCCCTTCTTGTACCAGCCAGCCGTGATCTCAATGGAGGCGCGGTCCTTGTCCTTGTTCTCCGGCTTGGCCCGCAAGAGGACGGGGGTGTCGTCGGCTGCAACGTCGCCGCGCCAGTCTTCGAAGAGTCCTCTGGCGAAGCCTGTCCTGACGGGGGCGAGGATCAGGTTCTGGGCGATGGCTTCGAGGTTGCGGATCATCTCCTGGTTCTCGGGGGGCCTTCCAAGCTTCCAGGATTGCTTGCGCCTCGGCCAAGGTGAGGCACTTGTTGCGCCGGTGGGGGGCGGGGTCGAGTCGCTTGATCATCGGCTCCCAGGATCCGTAGACGCGCTTACTTGTGCAGTACTGGGCGTTGCCGAGGCGGTCGATCTCGGCTCGCGGTGCGTCTTCGGGGATGACGAGGTTGATCCGCGGGACATCCAGCAGGTCCTTGGAGGGGTCGCGCAGGCGGAAGAACAGCATCTCCCAGGCGTCGTCGATGTTGGCGCTCTTGCGTTCGTACTGTGCCAGCAGCAGGCCGGTCAGGACGGTGACGAACGGCAGGCCCTTGGGTCCGGGCCGACCCTTGTTGCTGGGCAGCCTGCCCTCGACGGCGAACCTGGCGTAGTCGAAGAGCTTCTTGACGATGCGGTCGTTGGCCTTGCCGGTCTCGACGGCGCCCGTGCCTTCCGCGCTGCTCCCGTGCTCGCCCGGCGCGCTGTTCTCGCTGTCGCTCTCAGCGGCTTCATCGACGGTGACCGCGTGGGTGTCGTAGAGGCTGTCGGGTGAGGGCCGGCGAGGGTTGCCGCTCGTGTAGCCCTGGCGCGGTGCGGCGCCGGTCCTCTTCCTCCGGCTCACCCCGCACCGCCCCGCATCAGCTCGAGAGCGCGCTCTTCGGCGACGGGTGCCAGGAAGCCCGGGTAGCGGGAGAGGCTGTGCAGGGTCGTGACACCCGCGGCCCGCAGGACCACGCTCAGGGGCAGGCCGCTGTCGAGGAGTTCGACGATGTAGCCGGTGCGCAGGCGCTGGGACTGCAGGACGTGTCGTGTGCCGCGTCCGGTCACCCGCGGGTGGGTGCTGAGCTAGTCGGAGGCCAGGTGCTTGCTGGCCCGGTCCTGGTAGGCGGGGCGGAAGGCGTACTCGTCGGGGCCAATGTCGGCGGCGACGGCGAGGAGGAGTTCGTCGTGCCCCTGACGAGTACGTACGAAGCCGGGATCTTCATCACTTCGCCTTGTTGTCAGTGGGGACTTCTAGATTGAGCATGACGGTGGGTTCCGGCCACGCCTGCAGCCGAACACACCGTCAACTCGATATCTGAGGCGAAGCCCAGCAGCGGCCGATCGGAAGGACAACTATGCAGCTCTCCGACCATTTCACCGAACTCCTGCGCAGTACCGTGAACCTGAGCCAGTTCAAGCTCGACCTGCTCGACACGCGAGTCGAGGCGATCTACCGAGCGCTGAAGGCGGACGAGGTGATCGGCGGGCTGATCCTGGGCAAGGTCCCGCAGGGCTCGTGGGCACATCGGACAATCATCAACCCGGTGGCAGATGCGGAGTTCGATGCCGACGTGATGCTGCTGATGGCGGAGAACCCGCATTGGTCGCAGAGCCCGAAGAGCTACATCGAGGAGGTTTATGCGGCTCTCCACCGGCACAGCACCTACAAGGAGATGCCGCACTCGCGCAAGTGCCGATGCGTGCGACTGGTATACAGCAACTCCATGCACGTCGACATCGTCCCCTCCGTACGGTTGTCCGATGGGCGGGAGGTCATCGTCAACCGCGATGAGGACTGCTGGGAGTACACCGACTCCGAAGGCTTCAGCACCTGGATGCGCGCCCAGGATGAGACCGCTCAGGGGAACCTGCGGAAGGTCATCCGCTTGGTGAAGTTCCTCCGGGACCACAAGGGCTCGTTCACGGGGACACGTTCGGTGATCCTCACGACGCTGCTCGGAAACCAGGTCAACGCCTCCAAGAAGCTCGCCGACCCGGGCTACTACCGCGATGTCCCCACCGCACTTCTGCACATAATCGGTGACCTGGACATTTATCTTCAGGCCAACCCGGTCAAGCCCTCGGTCCAAGACCCCTCGGGCTCCGGGCTGACCTTCGACCACCGATGGGAGCAGAGCACCTACTCCTACTTCCGCGACCGCATCCACAAGCACGCCCAAGAAGTCCACGACGCTTATTACGCCGAGGACAAGGACACCAGCGTGCGACTGTGGCAGGAGGTGTTCGGTGCTGGCTTCAAAGCACCTGCAGCAGCGAGCAGCAGCGCGAAGTTCTCGACAGCCACAGCTGCGGCCACTGCCGCCACGCGGACTGGTCGCGCCGGGTGAGTCGCAAGAAGGCCCGCTACGAGCTGACAGCCTGGCAGAAGATGGCACTGGCCGATCTGCGCGAAGCAGCGGCCGAGCAGCCAGGCACCCTGCGACTGATGGGGGTACCAGTTCGCGGTCCGGGTGACTCGGTCGCGGTGACCGTGCGTCTCCACACCGGCACCCTGCCGAGAGCGGACGGGGGGTTGACCCTGAAGGACCAGGAGGAGTTCGTCCTCACGTTGCCGGCCCTACAGTTGTCCACGATCACCGTCGACGTCACACACCTGAGGTTCGCCGGCTACCCACACGTCTTGCAGGGACACCGGCTCTGTGTCTTCTTGGACCCCGCACGTGAGTGGGACCCCGTGCGCGGGGGCATGCGAGCGTTCCTGAACCGCCTGTGGTCCTGGCTGACAGACGCGGCAGCTGGCCGATTCAACCCCTCGACAGCCATGTACCACGCGGTCGGCGGAGTATTGCACCACACACCCGGCACCCCGACCATTGTGGTTCGGGAGTCTGTGCCCGACAATCACATCCAGATCGGCTTCCTAAGTGCGCGCGGTGGACAGCGCCTTGATCTCTCCTACGGCCCGCCACCAGCGGCGGGCGGCAGCTTGCGAGTCCCGGTAGTTACTCTGCCAACTGCACTACCGCTCGGCGGAGGCTCCTCCCTGAGCGACTTACTGGCCCGCCTGGACGCTCCTGACCTCCTTCAGCAGCACGGCCCGTCTTCACAGGTGGCTCCACACTCGCCAGCAATCCTGACAGCACTGGCAACCAGCGCTTTCCGCAACCCTGCGGGTTCTCCCCAGTACCTGGTGCTAGCGGTCCCCCACCCGGCAGGCGGCCCTCCCCACCTACTCACGCCCCGCCTTCCAGCGCCGGTCGCGGACGGGTTGCGCCGTTTGCTCCTTGAGCACGGCACTGCGCTGAATCTCAATGCCTCTCATATCCGGTCTGATCTACTGATCGAATGGTGTCCCGTGTCTGACGAACGACCCGCTGTGACCACCCGCCGCGACAACGGCACGCCGATCAGCGGGTTCTTCGGCAAGCACGTACAGGTCTGGGGTTGTGGGGGCCTCGGCTCCTGGATGGCGGAGTTCGCCGTGCGGGCCGGTGCGGCGCAGGTCAGTGTCTGCGATCCGGGGACAGTCACCGGTGGACTGCTGGTTCGCCAGAACTACGTTGAGGCTGATGTTGGAGCTCCCAAGGCCCTGGCCCTGGCAGACCGTCTACGGGCCATCAGCGACACTGTGGTCGTTCATGCGAACGACGGCATTCTGCCCCCTCTTGACGACACGGCCTTTGCCATGGCTGATGTCGTCATCGATGCGACCGTCAGCATCGCCATGGGCCACGTCCTGAACCACTTGGCTGCTGTGACGGGCCCTCGCCCAGTCCTGGCCCAAGTGGCCACCGACGTTCGCACCGGCACTCTTGGCCTGCTGAGCGTCTCTGCCCCCGGCACTGTCCGAGGCCCGAGCGACGTGGACGCCAGCGCCGGGCAGGCAGTACTTGCGGACCCTGCCCTGGAGCTCTACCACCCGTTGTGGCAGGACAGCCCGGACGGCGATGAACTCGTGCCCACGCGCGGCTGTTCGGTACCGACGTTCCACGGGTCCTCAGCCGATCTGGCCGCCGTAGCCGGAACGCTCATGTCCTTCCTTGGAATGCACCTGAAGACACCCACCTCGGGTACCCACTTGGTCGCGCTTCCTCACGCAGCCGGTTCACCCCACCATCGCTTCGTAGCTCATCAGGAGGCAGCATCCCAATTCTGACCATACGTCAGGAAATTTCCAGGGCCTGGCGGTAGCCACACGGCGTGCGATCGTAGAGCACCAGGACCGGATGCACGTACCGGTCGCGTGTTCTCCCCAAGGTCACTCCCGCCGAAAGCGGTACCGCGAGCAGCACATGCAGTCGCCGCACCTGTTTCGCGTTCGCTTCCAACTCCGCGAACAGTGCCCGCAGTGCCTGCTCGAACCTGTTCAGGGATGCGCGACTACGCAGGATGTCCGGTGCCGCTGCGGCGCCAACGGGACTGACTCGGTATCGGCGCAACCCGCCAAGGTGCGGTGGTACCTCGCCGGGCTGGATGGTGCCGGAGAGGTTCAGCATGAGCACCGCGTCCTGCGAGGGCTGCTGGTCCACATCGAGATGAACTTCGAAGTCGACCACTGGCGCGGTCTTTGACCACGACCAGGATTGGTCCTCACGATGGCGTTGGTATATGTCGGTGGGCACGGTGTCGTCCAACCGCGACCCGAGGTAGACCAGCAGCGGGAGCCGAGCGAATCCGAACACGCTCAGATGTGCAACCCTCTCGCGGGCAATTCCACGGTTGAGCTGGTGATCGATCACGTCGTCGATGACCGCAGTGGCTATCCGGTAGTAGGCCTCGCTCGCGGTCTCCTCATCCGGAACACCGCACCGGTCTACGGTCATCTCGCCAGGCACATGACGCAGGTCTATCTCCAATCCGTGGCGCTCATAGGACTCCAGGAACAGCGGGAACCTGTCTTCCGACGTGATCACCGCCGTAGCCGCAGTCTGTCGAGTCAGCTCGACCTCGTAGCCCCGCACCCGGCCCGCCATTCGCAGGACAACAGTCGCCCGGTCATCACCGAGCCCGGTCACATGGCGAATTCGATCCTCGTGGTTTCGCTTGATCCGACGCAGGCGCTCCACAGTGAAGAGGTCCAGAGTGCCGGCCGCATCGATCTCATCGTGCTCATCCGCACAAACCAGCATCAGGTTGTCTGCAGTCTCGCGGTCCTCCAGGTCGTGCCTGCCGCGGGGCGACCCTGCGGTCTGCTGCTGCCCGACGATGTGCGCTAACTCGCCCTGCCTCAGGGTGCGCTCAGTCATCCCACCATCGAGCAAGTACCGGCCGCAGATCGCGCACCTGCCCCCGCTACGCACCCACACCTCCAGGCGCACATGCGGCGAGATAGCACGTCGCGCACCGCCCTGCTCTCGGGCTTTGTTCCCCACACCGTCTCCTGCTTCAGGCCGACCGGCCCGACTGCTGCGCGCGTCGGTACGGCTGGTGCAACACGCCGGCCCCAGGCTCCGCCGACGGGCCGCCAGCATACGGCGCCGGCCGAGATCCGCTCCCTCCGCGCTGCGGGTGGCCTGCCCAGTGCTCTGGATACCTGAACGGCAAGTCACTTCAGCTCAAGTCCGTGCAGATACACGCATCCGGGAAGGACTCAAGATCAACCGGGAAGCATCGCCCGCGCTCTCTGAAAAGCGGTCTACATGGTTCCCGCCGATGCCCGGGGGCTCCACATCGAGGTTCGCGAGGGCTTGGTGGGTGCGCCTGCCAGTGTCGGTGCACTCGGGTTCTGACACAGCGTCACAGGGCTGTGGTGGCGCCGCCGGCGTTCGTCATGGCTGGTGCCGGGCTGCGTCTCTGGGGACCGGCCGGTCCGGGAGCGGTGCGCCTCAGCGGCTGGGACCGCGCAGGTCGAGGATGTTCTTTCCGAGCTCCTCGATCCGGTGGGTGAGTTCGGCCGGCGGCAGCGCCAGGTCCAGTGCGTGGCGGTGGATGAGCAGCGCGCCGCCGGGACGCGGAATGCGCACGGGGGTGTCGTCGGCCCTGCCCACCACGACCAGGTGGCCTTCGGAGAGGCCAAAGCGCGTGCAGTAGGCCAGCATCTGGTAGAGGTTCGCCGCTTCCACCGTGTCCTGGTACTTGGCGTCGACAATGACCGCCGGCGCCAGAACGCCCTGGTCGTCGGGTAGTTGGTGGACGAGGTCCGGGTAGAGCGGATGGTGTTCCAGGTCGTCGAGGAAGTGGGTCCTCGGATGGGCCTGCGCCTGCCCGCCGAGGTGCCGGGTGAAGACCGCGCCCAGAGTGGCGACGACGAAGTCCTCGTACACCTTCTCCATATTGACGAGCAGGCCGTCCACATGGATACGGCGTCGGCCCTGCCCATGGTCGTATTCGAAGGAGGAGCCTTCGAGGATCACGTCGGCCAGGCGTAGCGCGGGGATGTAGCGGCTGTTGAGCCGGTTCGGGTGCCACACGGGCAAGCGTGCGGTTTCCGGGTGGAGGGTGGCTCCTTCGAGCTGGGTGTCGAGGCGCTTGAGCCGGCTGCGAAGGGCGGGGCCCAGGTCGAACGGGAGGCGGGCCAGGTGGCGCGCTGCCGCGCGCAGGCGCTGGTTCTCGGGGATGTCCACGCTGCGCTCGTGGTAGCTGATCTCCAGGGGCAGTGCCTGGCCGGGGCGGTGCCGGACCTGCGCGGACTCGCGCAGCCGGCCGCGCAGGGCCATGGACGTCGCCTCGGTGTACCGGTAACCGTGGAGTACTCCTGGGCGCAGGGCGTGCTCGGCGGCGCGGGCGAAGCAGTATGCGACGGCCGGGAACAGGCCCGCGCGCACGGCGGCGTCGACGGGGTCGGGCTTCCATCTGGCGCGGCGGGCGGCGGCGTGGGCGAGGAGGTGGAGCAGGCGGTCGATCGGGACTTTGGGGGCGATGCGCAGCTGGACCGTGTCCGCCCCGGTGCCCAGGCGCACGGCGCCGACGGTGCGTTTGGCCTTGATGCTCCACATCCCGTCACTGCCCTGCCCGGCGGGGCTGATGGTGACCAGACCGCACCGGCGCACGGCCTCGACCTGTGGCGGTGTCAGCTTCCACAAGGTCGCATCGGCGCCTTCGGTCACGTCGACGGTCGCCGCGGGGGTGCTCTTGGCGGTCGGCGTGGTCACGGTGTGCCGGCCGACTGGCCGGGCGCGGGCGTGCGGCGCAGCTGACTGCGTAGCGCGGCGAGACCGTACTGGGTGTCGATGTTGGTGTCGTCGGCCCAGTGGAGCTCTTTGAGTAGCGGCAGGATCTGGTAGGTCCACACGCGCTCCAGGCCCAGGGACGGCGTGCGCTGCGGGTCCTTCGGCGGGGAGTACAGCAAGGGGTCCATCAGGAAGGCCGGTCCGATGCGGAAGTCGGGATCCTCCAGGTCGGCCTTGGCGAGTCGCGCGTTGAGCGCGTCGAGCAGGTCTGCGGCCTCGGTGGGAAAGCCGCGGTGCCGCAGCCACTTACGCAGGACAGTGTCGAACGGAGGCTCGGTGGGGTGGAGTTCGACGAACCAGAAGCGCCGGCGCATGGCCGTGTCCATCAGCGCGATGGAGCGGTCGGCGGTGTTCATCGTCCCGATGATCACCAGGTTGCGCGGGAGTTGGAAGCGCTCGCCCGACGCGGAGCCGTACATGAGGTCGATCTGCTGGTTGCGGTACTCCAGCAGGAAATAGAGCTCGCCGAAGACCTGCGAGAGGTTGCCCCGGTTGATCTCGTCGATGACCAGGACGAAGGTCTCGTCTGCTTTGCCGCGTGCGTCCTTGGCGAGGGACTTCAGCGGGCCAGGCAACAGGTCGAAGGCGATGCCGGATCCCGCGTCCGCCTGGCGGGCGGACCTGTCGCGCGGCGCGCCGGGTCCCGGGCCGCTGGCTGGTGCGGTTGGCCTGCTGGCACGGCTGTCGGCCGACTCCTCCGGCGGTGCCAGCGGTACGGCCCGGGGGCGGAAGCCCTCGATGAAGTCCTCGTAGGAGTAAGTGGGGTGGAACTGGACGAGCTTGATGTTCGCGCTCTTGCCGCCGGTCAGGTGGCGTGCCAGGGCCAGCGCGGAGAATGTCTTGCCGGTGCCGGGCGGGCCCTGGAGGATCAGCTGCGGGCGGCTGCGCAGCAGTTCGATGCAGGTCTGCAGCCAGTCGGTGTCCGGCAGGGTCAACTCGTCGGCGAGCGCCTGGGTGGCGTCGGGGATGCCGTTGGTGTCGCGCAGGCCGGCGGGCTCCTGGTCGGGGTCCTCCTCGAGGAGGAGTTCCAGGTCGCCGAGGATCAGCGTGAGGTCGGCCAGGAGCACCGAGGGGTTGCCCAGCAGCTCGGCTACCGCGCTGCGGCCTTCCAGATCGGCAGTCCTGTCGAGGTCCGCCCAGGCGACCGGGCGCGTCAGGATGCTGCCACCCGGGTACGGGCTGATGACCGCGTCGCCGGACACGGTGCCGAGCAGGATGTCCGTCCCGTCGGTGGCTACGAGCACGTCATCGCTTCGAACAGCGTGCAGGAACGTGTCGAGCGCCTCGGCGAGCCTTCCCTGGGCCGGAACCGGTTCGTCGGGATAGTTCTCCGCGACCAGGCGTTGCAGGTCGGGAAGTTCGTCCTGCGCCGTCAGGACGAACAGTCGGTCCGCGGTCAGCGTGCACGCCTTGTCCTTGCGCCATCTCGCCGCGGTTTCCGGCATGCCAGCGCTGTCGCGCACAAACCATGCCCGCCGTCGCGGCGGCGCCGGCTGGGCCACCTCGCGGGCGGCTGGTGCAACGGGCTCGTCCACCTCTGTCGGGGACAGCCTGCGGCCCGCCCACTGCCGGCGGTCCGCCCCGTCAGCGGCTTCGTGCAGTATTTCCTCCCAGGGTTCAACCTCGCTCTCCTTCAGGCCGAGCTCGTGCCAGGGCACGTCGCCGAACTCGCCCAGCGCCAGGTGCCATCCCGGCGGCTGCGTGCTCTGCAACCAGGCGAGCAGCGGGTTCGGTTCAAGCTCCAAAAAACGGGCGAGGTCCTCGAAGTAGATCCAGCCGCCCTTCTCCGCTGCGTTCGCGAGCAGCCTGGCCGCTTCGTCGAAGCGGCCTCGCCTGTCCGACCAGTACTGGTACAGCTTCGACGCGACGTACCACAGGTGCCGGGGGTCCGTGTACTCGGCGAGCGCCAGACGGCCCGGGCCGGTCAGCGTCCAGACCCGGTTGCGCTTGCGCAGCCAGCCGGCCTTGACGAGCTTGATGCTGTCGTAGCGCAACTTCATCGCCATGGACGTGTACATGCCTGGGAATTCGGCGCTCCAGGTGGCCTCCAGGTCGGGATCGAGGGCCGTGAGGCCGTCCCACACCAGCCGGAACGGCATACCGGTGCCGGGCGGGGTCTTGCTCAGCACTGCGAGCGCCGCGTGGACGGCACGCGCGCTCAGCTCGATAGCCGTGGCCATGGAGATCCCCCACCTTGTCGATGTGCGCGCGGACATCCTGGACAGCGCACGCACCAAAGGTTATCCAGACACGGCGACACAGCTTTCTTCGGGTACCGACGACCGGCGGGGCGGACCGTCGCAACGAGGACGCTTCGGCGAATACGCCTGCCCCGGCCGGCCGCGAAGATCCAGGATCCGTCGCATAGGGTGGCTGCACCTGGCGCCCTGACGCCGGCGACACCGTGCCGCCCACGGATCCGGTACATCATCCGCACCGAAGCCGACGGCGCGCACATGAAGAGAGAGGCGGGGTGAACTCGAGGCCATCGAGGCCGGTGTTCGACCAGTGGCCCGGCGAGGAACTCACGATCCACGACGACTACGTCACATTCTTCTTCAAGAAGGAGCAGTGACCGCCATCCACGCCCGCGGACGCTCTACGAGGTTCCCTTGTGCCCCGCCAGCCACAGGGCCGGTTGTCCTCGCCAATCTGGCAGGTCTGGACGCGATCGCTCGCTCTGGGAGGACTCGGGTCACGGCTCACGGTTCGAGCCGCCACTGTGCGCCGGAGGCGGTTCCGTCGACCCAGGCGTTTCGTACCTCGCGGGGTGCGCGACGATAGCGGTCGACTACCCCTTCGTATGGCGGGGTAGGAACCACGACCACGACTCCTCCATCGCCCTGAGCGAGAAGCACCTCCACCCCCGGAGCGCCGCCTTCCCTGAGAACCGTTCGAAGACCCCACGCGAGATTCCGCCTCTCGTCCTTCGTGTACGTGGACCGCATGCGCACGTGCACGCCCGTTCCCCTTTTCGATGGCTAGGCGCCCGGCCGCGACCGCGACTCTATGCCGCTGCTCTGACACGGCCGCCGAGCGGACGGCGATCGTCCGCGCCGACGGCGTACCACCCGCCACCCCGCCTGTTGAGCTGTCATAGCGGCCTCCCGGTCAACCGCTCGGCCCTCCATAGTTACCGCTGGCCAACGTCTTTCCGAGGCCACAGTTGCGCACGAGCGAGCCCAAAGAAGATGCGCGCGCATATGGTCGGGAACTAGGGCAAGATCAGGTGGGAACGCTGTGGCCAGCTCTCAGCATCCGCCCTGGCCAGGGGATCTCTTGAACGACCCACCAGCAAGACCCCTGTTGATTCAGGGGTCTTTTGCTTTTCCGGTCACGGTGCAGCAGTCACGTGACCAACCGCGTGACCCACCGGCCGGCGGACTCGCCCCTGGGCCAGGGCGGACAGGCCCAGCCGGCCTGCTCCGGAGGCGGCCAGCCGCCGCGCCCCGTCCTTACGTGAGTGCCCGTACCGGGCCATCGTGCAGCCCGGGGAGTGGTGGCGGACGTTCGCCGAGACCTCCACCGGGTTCTCCCCCGCCTCCAGGTCGTCGGTCACCTTCACCGGTCGCCGCGACGGGGGAGGCCTACGGCTTCACGGTCGTCTACCCGCCCTACCTGGCCGACAAGACCGCCGTCGCCTACGTCAGTTCGGCATTCGCCATGGCCGTCCGCTCCCCGCCCGTGGTGCGGAGCGAGTTTTTCCGCTGCGGCAGGACACCAGGGGTACTCCATGCGCTGGTTGACGACCTTTGACGACGACAGCCTGAACCGGCGTTCCATCATGGACGCGTACGTGGGCTCGTGCGTTCTTGACGAGCGACGCTCCATCACGGTGGCCACATGAAGCCAGGCGTTGATCAAACGTCTGCTGGCCGCTGGTCCCCTGTGAGCACCGACCTCTTCGAGTCCTTGGAGGACCATCGTGCTCAAGCGTGTAGTAGTGGGCGTGGCGACAGCCGCGCTGTTCAGCCTCGGCACCGGCGTAGCGCTCGCAAACGCGGGCGTGGACAGCACCGCACGGCCGGCCCCGGCCCGCTATTCGACCCCGGTGTCGACGCCCACCCCCGTGGCGGAGTCCGCCCCTGCGGGGGAAAGCGGCACTGACAGCACCCAGGCCTGGTGGAACCACAGCACGCACTACTAGTGTCCTGAGTCTTAGGAAAGCTATAGAAGTATGCTGGGCTCATGGCGCGTATGGGTCGGCCGACGGTCGAAGTGGTTCTGACGGATGACGA
>NZ_JBHWIR010000104.1:0-4230 GCF_042731835.1 Kitasatospora sp. NPDC059817
GGGGCCCCGGGGGGGGGCCTCACGGGCCCCCCCCCCCCCGCCCGGGGTCGGCCGCCCGCCCGGGGGGCGGGCCCGGGTCCGCGCCCACCACCCTCCTCCCGAGCCACCCCTGGGCCGGCGGAGGGGTTCGTGGGCGAGCCGGTCCTCGACCTGCTCCCCCACGAGTGGGCCCCGTGACGCGCCGCCGGACCCCTCCCCGGCGGCGTGTCACGGTCAGGCTTCCGCCGTCACCGTGCCGCGGGCGTCTCACGCTCCGGCGCCCGCCGTCACCGCGCCACCGGCACCCGCGCCGTCACCGCACCGCGGGCACCCGGTGGATCCGCAGGAAGGCGTCGACACCGAGCGCCGAGATCCGGGCGAGCTCCTCGTCCGACACTGGCAGGGCGCCCCAGAACGAGCGCTCGGCGACGCCGTGGAAGGTCAGCAGCGTGAACTGCTCGGCGGTCTGCGGGGCGTCGTCGACGGCCAGCAGGCCTCGGTCCGCGATCGCCTCGAACCGCTGCGCGAGGTCGCGCTGCGAGGCGATCGGGCCGGCCTCCAGCCACGCCTCCAGGACGTCGGCCGGGATGTTGGCGACCTCGGCGCGGATGGCCCGGCCGAGCGCGCCGCGATCCCCGGCCGAGAGGACGGCCCGGGCCCGTTCGACCGCGAAGTCGGTGAGGTCCTGGCGCAGGTCCACCACCCGGTCGAGGTGCTTGTCCATCAACTCGCGCATGACCTCGGTCAGTTCGGCCGAGTCCTGGAGTGCGACGGAGAGGAAGAGGGTCTCCTTGTCGGCGAAGTGGTTGTAGACCGTGCGCTTGGACACCCCGGCCTCCGCCGCGATCGCGTCCATGCTGGCCCGGACGTAGCCCTCGCGCCCGAACACCGCCGTCGCGGCCCGCGTGATCGCCTTGCGCTTCTCCGGCCGTCCCGCTCCGCCCGTCGCCGCCACGGCGCCACTCCTCATCTACCGGGGCTCTCGAAAACTGCCCGGTGTAGTGTCTCCCGAGCCCGCCTGAGCCGGGTTGCCATCGAACAAGGGTGCTCTATGCTGCCTACAACCTCTACACCCGTGTAGAGGGAATTCAACAGCACGCCTGCCCCCGACCGGAAAACGGAAGCCGAGCGCGGGAACCGGCCGGCCGAACAGCAGCGTCCAGAAGTGGCAGCGCACAACGGCTCATCACACGAGGACCGGGCGCAGGCGCCACAGGGGCGCAGAGCACGGGAACACCGGGGGTGAGTGCGTGGCGGGGCGGCGAGGACGGACGTCCAACCAAGAGGCACGCGGGCGAACGCCCGGCCAGGAGACGCAGGCGCGGACGACCGACCAACGGACGACCGACCAACGGACGACCGGCCAGCGGACGACCGGCCGGCAGGCACCGGGGCGGACGACCGACCAGCGGACACCGGGGCGCACCTCCGACCAGGGAGCCCGCCGGCGGGCGAACAAGGCCCCCGCCCGCCCCCGCCCCTTCCCCGGCGGAGCGGCCCTGCCCGTGGCCCTGGCCGTGGGGCTGCCGGCGGCAGGCGCCGGGATCGACGAGCTCTCCGGCCCCGGCATGGGGACGGCCTTCCTGGTGGGCGCCGTGCTCGGCACCGGCCTGGCGGCCGCACTCAGCAGCCGCAACGGCTGGTGGTGGGTCCTCGCCGCCTCCCCGCTGCTGGTCCTGGGGGTGACGGCCGGCGCGGAACTGCTGGCCAACGGCGACGCCTACCAGGGCAAGAACCTGGCCACCGGCTCCGCGAAGTGGGTGGTCCACGACTTTCCCGTGATGGCCGCGGCCGTCGCAACGGCCGCCCTGGTGATCGTGGTCCGGCTGGTCCGGGACCGGAGGAGGGACCATGGCTGAGAACCCGCAGACCCGGGACGGCGGCCGCACCGCCGCGCCCCCAACCCGCCGCACCTCCCCCCTGCTGATCGCGGGCCGGACGCTGGCCTGCTCGGTCGCCCTGGCGGTGTTCGCCGCCAGCGGGGTGGTCTGGTACGAGGTGACGTCCCTCACCGACGGGATGACCACCTCCAACGCCATCGCCGAGACCAAGAAGAACGCGCCCAAGCACCTCGACAACTCGGTCAACATCCTGCTGATCGGCCTCGACAGCCGCAAGAACATGGACGGGACGGACCTGCCGCCGGAGTTCGTCCAGGACGAACTGCACGCCGGCCACAGCTCCGACATCGGCGGCTACAACACCAACTCCCTGATCCTGCTGCACATCCCCGCCGGCGGCGGCAAGGCGCAGGCCGTCTCCATCCCCCGTGACGACTACGTCATGACCTACACCGGGGACGGCAAGCAGGCCGGCATGCGCAAGATCAAGGAGGCCTACGGCGAGGCCAAGGAGAAGGCCACCCCGGCCCTCCAGGCGAAGGGGCTCAAGGGCGCGGACCTGGAGAAGGCCGGCCGCGACGCCGGCCGGGCGGCCACCATCCAGACCGTGCAGAAGTTCCTCGACCAGCCCGTCGACCACATAGCCGAGGTCAACCTGATGGGCTTCTACGACATCGCCAAGGCCGTCGAGCCGATCGAGGTCTGCCTCACCCACGACACCAAGGACCCGGCCATGGAGGGCCAGGGCTCCGGCGCCGACTTCCACAAGGGCATCAACAAGCTCAACGCCTCCCAGGCACTCTCCTTCGTCCGCCAGCGCCACAACCTGGACGGCCCGGACGGCAACAGCGGCGACTTCGCCCGCACCCACCGCCAGCAGGCCTTCATCTCCTCCGTCGTGCACAAGCTCAAGCAGGACGGCGTCATCAGCGACCTCGGCAAGCTGCAGCAGCTGTTCGGCGTGGTGCAGAAGGACCTGGTCATCGACAACGAGTGGAACGTCCTCGACTTCGCCCAGCAGGCCCCCAACCTCACCGGCGGCAACGTCGAGTTCAACACCCTGACCTTCGACGGCTTCGGCACCCGCAACGGCCAGGACGTCAACCTCGTCACCCCCGCGAAGCTCCAGAAGGTCGTCAAGCAGATCTTCGGCTACGCCGACTCCGCCCCGGCCGCCCCCGACGCGGCGGGCGACACGCCCACCCCGGCGGCCTCCTCCGCGCCGGCCACGACCGCGCCGCCCACCACCAAGGCCGCCGCCCCCACCACCGTGGACGTCTTCAACGCCTCCACGGCCGCCGGGGTCTCCTCCACCGCCGAGTCCAAGGCCCTGGTCGCGATGGGCTTCAAGGCGGGCAAGACCGGCAGCGCCGCCGCGAAGCCCAAGACCACCACCGTGGCCTACGGCAAGGGCGCCAAGGAGGCGGCCGACCAGATCGCCGCCCGCTACGGCGTCACCGCCACGGAGTCCGCGTCGGCCCCCGCCGACCGGGTGGTCGTCACCCTCGGCACCGGCTTCACCGGCGCGACCGACGACAAGACCGGCGCCGCAGCGCCGGGCGGCGGCGCGACCGGCTCCCCGTCCGACCCGGCGGCCAACCTGCCCGTGCAGGGCCCGTCGGTCGACGCCCAGAGCGACGGCGGCATCCCCTGCGTCTTCTGACACACCGCACCTGACACACCGCACCTGACGCACCGCACCGAGCCGTTGGGAGGCTCCCACCCGGGAGCCTCCCTACGGCTTTTCCCCGCGCCTTCCCCCGCGTCCGGGCCCAGGCCGCACATCCCTCGCGCAATTCTCCGTACTATGTATAATGTACTGCGTACGGGATAACCGCGCGCTCGCGCCGACGAGAGGGCTCCGCCATGCAGATCACCACCACCACCCTCGCCCTGACCGTCGAGGACGTCACCGCCTCCGCCGCCTTCCTCCAGCGGCACTTCGGCTACAGCGAGGAGATGTCGGCCGACGGCTTCGTCTCGCTCCAGCACCCCGGCGGCGGGGTCGACGTCGTCTGCCTGCGACGCGGCCTGGAGGTGCTGCCCGAGGGCCAGCGCGACCGGACCGCGTCCGGCGTCATCCTGGCGTTCGTCGTCGAGGACCTCACCGGCGAGGAGCGGCGGCTGCGCGGCGAAGGGGTCGAGATCACCCTGCCGCTGCGCGAGGAGCCGTGGGGCGAGAAGCTGTTCCAGGTCACCGACCCGAACGGGGTCGTGATCGAACTGGTCGAGTGGGCCAAGCAGTAACCACGCGCCCGAGCAGTGACCGCGTGCCCGAACGAACGACGGCGCCCCCCCCCGCCCGGGGGGGGGGGGGGCCGCGGGGGGCGGCCCCCCCCCGCCCCCGCCCCGCCCCGGCCTCCCCCCGCCCCGGGTGGCCCCCCCCCCCCACCGCCGGCCCCGCGCCCCG
>NZ_JBHWIR010000104.1:4240-26515 GCF_042731835.1 Kitasatospora sp. NPDC059817
GCCGATGGCCGAGGGGGCGCCGCGGTGACCGGACCAGGCCGGACCGGACCGGACCGGTCAGTCCACCGTCCAGGTGTCGCCGCCCGCCAGCAGCGCGGCCAGGTCGCCCGGCCCGCGATCGGCCTGCGCGGCCGCCAACTGGCCCGCCATCAGCTCGTCGTAGACAGGCCGCCGCACATCGCGCAGGACACCGATCGGGGTGTGGTGCAGGGTGTCGGCGTCGGCGATCCGGGACAGCGCGAAGGCCGCCGTCGGGTTGGCCGCGTGCGCGTCGTGGACCAGCACCCGCGCCTCGTTGTCCGCCGTCACCGGGGCGGTGAACAGCTCGCCGTCCGGGCCGCGGAACACGCCGCCGGCCAGGTCCGCGCCGAAGCGGATCGGCTGCCCGTGCTCCAGCCGGATCAGCGCCTCGTCCCGGGTGCCGGGCTGCTTCAAGGCCTCGAACGCGCCGTCGTTGAAGATGTTGCAGTTCTGGTAGATCTCCACCAGCGCGGTGCCCTCGTGCGCGGCCGCCGCCCGCAGCACCGACTGCAGGTGCTGGCGGTCCGAGTCGATCGTCCGGGCGACGAAGGAGGCCTCGGCGCCGATCGCCAGCGAGAGCGGGTTGAACGGCGCGTCCAGCGAGCCCATCGGCGTCGACTTGGTGATCTTGCCCAGCTCGCTGGTCGGCGAGTACTGGCCCTTGGTCAGGCCGTAGATCCGGTTGTTGAACAGCAGGATCTTCAGATTGACGTTGCGCCGCAACGCGTGGATCAGGTGGTTGCCGCCGATGGACAGCGCGTCACCGTCCCCGGTCACCACCCACACGCTCAGGTCCTGCCGCGCGGACGCCAGCCCGGTCGCGATCGCCGGCGCGCGCCCGTGGATCGAGTGCACCCCGTAGGTGTTCATGTAGTACGGGAAGCGCGAGGAACAGCCGATCCCGGAGACGAACACGGTGTTCTCGCGCTTGATGCCGAGCTCCGGCATGAAGCCCTGCACCGCCGCCAGGACGGCGTAGTCCCCGCAGCCGGGGCACCAGCGCACCTCCTGGTCGGTCTTGAAGTCCCGTGCGCTCTGCGGCTCTTCGGCCTTGGGCACCAGGCGCAGGGAGGGGAAGCCGTTCTCGCTCATCGGTGGTCCTCCTCGTCCAGGGTGCCGATCGCCGCCGACAGCACGTCCGCCAACTGTGCCGCCTTGAACGGCAGTCCACGCACCTGGTTGTAGGACTCCGCGTCCACCAGGTACTTCGCCCGCAACAGCAGCGCGAGCTGGCCGAGGTTCATCTCCGGCACGACGACCTTCTCGTAACTCCTGAGCACCGCACCCAGGTTGGCCGGGAAGGGGTTCAGGTGGCGCAGGTGCGCCTGGGCGACCTCCCCGCCGTCCGCCCGCACCCGCCGCACGGCCGCGGTGATCGGCCCGTACGTCGAACCCCAGCCGAGCACCAGCACCCGCGCCTCGCCGCTCGGGTCGTCGACCTCCACGTCGGGGACGGCGATCCCGTCGATCTTCGCCTGCCGGGTGCGGACCATGAAGTCGTGGTTCGCCGGGTCGTAGGAGATGTTCCCCGTCCCGTCCTGCTTCTCGATCCCGCCGATCCGGTGCTCCAGCCCCGGCGTGCCGGGCAGCGCCCACGGCCTGGCCAGGGTCTTCGGATCCCGCAGGTAGGGCCAGAACGAGCCGTCCTCGCGGTTCGGACCGGTCGCGAAGTCCGGGCTGATCAGCGGGAGTTCGTCCACCTCCGGGATCCGCCACGGCTCCGAGCCGTTCGCCAGGTAGCCGTCCGAGAGCAGGAACACCGGCGTCCGGTACGTCACCGCGATCCGCGCCGCCTCCAGCGCCGCGTCGAAGCACTCGGCCGGCGTCGCCGGGGCGACGATCGGCACCGGCGCCTCGCCGTTGCGCCCGAACATCGCCTGCAGCAGGTCCGCCTGCTCCGTCTTGGTCGGCAGGCCGGTGGAGGGGCCGCCGCGCTGGATGTCCACGACCAGCAGCGGCAGTTCCAGCGACACCGCCAGGCCGATCGTCTCGCTCTTCAGCGCCACCCCGGGGCCCGAGGTCGTCGTCACGCCGAGCGCGCCGCCGAAGGACGCGCCGAGCGCGGCGCCGATCCCGGCGATCTCGTCCTCGGCCTGGAAGGTGCGGACCCCGAAGTTCTTGTGCCGGCTCAGCTCGTGCAGGATGTCCGAGGCCGGCGTGATCGGGTACGAGCCCAGGTACAGCGGCAGCCCGGAGCGCTGCGCGGCGGCGATCAGGCCGTAGGAGAGCGCCAGGTTCCCCGAGATGTTGCGGTAGCGCCCGGCCGGGAGCTTGGCCGGCGGCACCTCGTAGGAGACCGCGAAGGTCTCCGTGGTCTCGCCGAAGTTCCAACCCGCCTTGAACGCGCTGATGTTCGCCTCGGCGATCTGCGGCTTCTTCGCGAACTTGCTGCGCAGGAAGGTCTCCGTCCCGTGGGTGGGGCGGTGGTACATCCAGGACAGCATCCCCAGCGCGAACATGTTCTTGGCCCGCTCGGCGTCCTTGCGCGCCAGCCCGCTGTCCTTCAACGCCTCCAGGGTCAGCGTCGTCAGCGGCACCTTGTGCAGGTGGTAGCCCTCCAGCGAGCCGTCGGCCAGCGGATCCGCCGCGTAACCGACCTTCGCCAGCGCGCGCTTGGTGAACTCGTCCGTGTTGACGATGATCTGCGCGCCGCGCGGCAGGTCCTCCAGGTTCGCCTTCAGCGCCGCCGGGTTCATCGCCACCAGCACGTTCGGCGCGTCCCCCGGGGTGAGGATGTCGTGGTCCGCGAAGTGCAGTTGGAAGCTCGACACACCCGGCAGCGTCCCGGCGGGCGCCCGGATCTCGGCCGGGAAGTTCGGCAGCGTGGAGAGGTCGTTGCCGAACGACGCCGTCTCCGAGGTGAACCGGTCACCGGTGAGCTGCATGCCGTCACCCGAGTCGCCGGCGAAACGGATGATCACCCGGTCGAGTCGGCGAATCGGCTTGCTGTTCCTCGGCGGCGAACCTCCCGGGGCCGTTGGATCGGCGGGCACGGCCGCACCGGGGCGTCCGTCACCACTGCCGGAACGACCACCGTCGCCGTCCGAGCCGTCCACTGCCTCTGACTGATCGACCTGACTGGTCACTGCCGCGGACCTCCTCGAGGGCACACCACCGCGGGCGCGGCCCCGTGCCCCGTCCGCTTGGTGCACCTCCCGCATCCTATGCGCGGGCACTTGATCCCGGACGGAACTCCCACGTGCGGCGGGAAAACACCGGCCCGCGCCCGAACCGCACACGGGGTACAACGTCCGACCGCCGGAGATCATTCCGCGTCCGACGGCCGCTCCCCCGGCCCCTTCCCCTGCCCCGAACTGCCCCCGAGCTGCCCGGCCGCCCGGCCGGCTACGAGTTGAGGTAGGTGAGCACCGCCAGCACCCGGCGGTGGTCCTCCGGGCTCTGCGCCAGGCCCAGCTTCAGGAAGATGTTGCTGACGTGCTTCTCCACCGCGCCGTCCGAGACCACCAGCTGCTTGGCCACCGCGCTGTTGGTGCGGCCCTCCGCCATCAGCCCGAGCACCTCCCGCTCGCGCGGGGTGAGGTTGGCCAGCACATCGCCCTTGCGGCTGCGGCTGAGGAGTTGCTGCACCACCTCCGGGTCCAGCGCGGTGCCGCCGTCGGCGACCCGGACCACCGCGTCCGCGAACTCGCGCACCTCCGCGACCCGGTCCTTCAGCAGGTAGCCGACACCCCGGGTCGAACCCGCCAGCAGCTCGGAGGCGTACCGCTCCTCCACGAACTGCGACAGCACCAGCACGTTCAGCTCCGGGTAGCGGCCGCGCAGCTCGACGCAGGCGCGCAGGCCCTCGTCGGTGTGGCTCGGCGGCATCCGCACGTCGGAGACCACGACGTCCGGCAGCTGCCCGGCCGCGGCCAGGTCGTGGATGGTCTTCACCAGCGCGGCGCCGTCCCCGACACCCGCCACGACCTCCAGGCCCCGGTCGGTGAGCAGCCGGGTCAGGCCCTCCCGCAGCAGTACGGAGTCCTCGGCTATGACGACACGGCGCATGGTGACCTTCCCGGCAGGGCTGAGCTGACAGAGGCCAGTCTCCCCCATCCGGGCAAACACCCGACCCGCCGTCCGCGGATCCGCCGTCCGGGGGCCACCGCCCGCCGCGCCCCGGTCACATGGTCCGGATCGCCACCGCGTCGCAGAGCCCCTCCAGGGCCGCCTTCGCCGCGCAGTCCGGCAGCGGGGCGAGCAGCGCCCGGGCGTCCTCGGCCTGGCGCAGCGTCTCCCGGCGGGCGCGCTCCAGCGCGGGGTGGCGGCGCAGCAGCCGCAGCGCCTCGGCGTGCAGTTCGTCGTCGGCGAGGTCCAGGGTGAGCAGTTCGCGCAGCCGGGTGTCGGCCGGGTCGGCGGGGTCGGCCGGCATCTGCTCCAGCAGCAGGGTCGGCAGGGTCGGCACGCCCTCGCGCAGGTCGGTGCCGGGGGTCTTGCCGGACTCCTGGCCGTCGCTGGCGATGTCCAGCACGTCGTCGGCCAGCTGGAAGGCGATGCCGATCCGCTCGCCGAACTCGCTGAGGGTGTCCACCATCCACGGCTCGGCGCCGGCCATCAGCGCTCCTATCCGGCAGGAGACCGCGATCAGCGAACCGGTCTTGCCGGCCAGCACGTCGAGGTAGTGCAGCAGCGGGTCGCCGTCCGGGCCGGGGCCGCGGGTCTCCAGGATCTGGCCGGTGACCAGCCGCTCGAAGGCGTCGGCCTGCATCCGCACCGCCTCGGGGCCGAGGTCGGCGAGCACCTGGGAGGCGCGGGAGAACAGGAAGTCGCCGGTGAGGATGGCCACCGAGTTGTCCCAGCGGGAGTTGGCGCTGGGGGCGCCGCGGCGCACCGGGGCCTCGTCCATGACGTCGTCGTGGTACAGGGTCGCCAGGTGGGTGAGCTCGACGACGACGGCGGCCGGCACCACCCCGGGCGCCCCCGGGTCGCCGAACTGCGCCGCCAGCAGCAGCAGCAGCGGGCGGAAGCGCTTGCCGCCGGCCTCGATGAGGTGACTGGCGGTGATGGTGATGAACGGGACGTCGCTCTTGACGGCCTCGGCGAGAGCCGTCTCCACCGCGTCCAGTCCGGCCTGAACGTCCCGGGTCAGGTCGCGGTCCTGCACGCTGAGCCCGAAGGGTCCCACGACGGTCACGAAGACCACTCCTCTGTCCCTGGTCGATCTAGCGGCCTGGTCCCTGAGTGCCGCCGCTGGCCATACAGGCAGGGTATCCGGTCACGAGTGGATCACTGCACGGGCGTGCGGATCCTGTCATGATCGGGCCGGATGCCCTGGTCAGGGCGGCTGTGGGGGCAGTACTGCGGTGGGGGCGAATTCAGCTGGAAAACACGGGCCGGAGCCCCTGTGCCGGCGGGCCGGCGGCAAACGCGCGTCCGGACCGCGCGCCGAGGGCGCGGCCCGGACGGGCCCGGGGCGGCGGCGCCGCCCCGGCGACGGTCAGCGGACGAACAGCGCGGCCTTCGACGCCAGGTCCAGGAAGTACTGCGGCAGCAGGCCGAGACCCAGCGTGACCAGCACCCCCACCCCGATCGCGGTCGCCGTGAAGGCGCTCGGGATCGCCACCGTCGGGCCGCCCGGCTTCGGGTCGGAGAAGAACATCAGCACGATGACCCGGATGTAGAAGAACGCGGCCACCGCCGAGCTCAGCACACCCACGATCACCAGCGGCGTCGCCCCGCCGGCCGCCGCCGCCTGGAACACCGCGAACTTCCCGGTGAACCCGGAGGTCAGCGGGATCCCGGCGAAGGCCAGCAGGAACAGCGCGAACACCGCCGCCACCAGCGGCGAGCGCCGGCCCAGCCCGGCCCAGCTGGACAGGTGGGTCGCCTCGCCCTTGGAGTCGCGCACCAGGGTGACCACGGCGAACGCGCCGAGCGTCACGAAGGAGTACGACAGCAGGTAGAACAGCACCGAGGACAGGCCCTGCTTGTTGGTGGCGATCACGCCCGTGAGGATGAACCCGGCGTGCGCGATCGAGGAGTACGCCAACAGCCGCTTGACGTCCTGCTGGGTGACCGCCAGCACCGCGCCCACCACCATGGTGAGGATCGCCACCCCCCACAGCACCGGCCGCCAGTCCAGCCGCAGGCCCGGGAAGGCCACGTAGAACAGCCGCAGGAACGCCCCGAAGGCCGCGACCTTCGTCGCCGCCGCCATGAAACCGGTCACCGGGGTCGGCGCGCCCTGGTACACGTCCGGGGTCCAGGAGTGGAACGGCACCGCGCCGACCTTGAACAGCAGGCCGACCGCGAGCATCGCCAGGCCGATCAGCAGCAGCGCGTCACTCTGGGTGCTGCTCAGCTGCGCCGGGGTGGTCATCGCCTTGCCGGAAATCACGTCCGAGATGTCGCCGAGCTTCACGCTGCCCGCGTAGCCGTACAGCAGCGCGGTGCCGAACAGGAAGAACGCCGAGGCGAAGGCACCCAGCAGGAAGTACTTGACGGCCGCCTCCTGGGAGAGCAGCCGGCGGCGCCGGGCCAGCGCGCAGAGCAGGTACAGCGGGAGGGAGAAGACCTCCAGCGCCACGAACATCGTCAGCAGGTCGTTGGCCGCGGGGAACAGCAGCATCCCGCCGACCGCGAACATGGTGAGCGGGAAGACCTCGCTGGTGGCGAAGCCGGCCCGGACCGCGGCCCGCTCCTGCTCGCCGCCGGGGGTGGCGGCGGCCTGGGCCGCGAAGGCGTCGGCGGGCAGGCCGCCCGCCGTGGGCTCCAGCTTCCGTTCGGCGTAGGTGAGCACCGCGACGACGGCGACCAGCAGGATCACGCCTTGCAGGAACAGCGCCGGGCCGTCCAGCGCGACCGACTCCATGGCCAGCAGGTCGACCCGGGTGGAGCCGAAGCCCTGGGAGGCCAGCACCACCACGGCGACGAAGGAGCCGATCAGCCCGGCCAGGGCGAGCGACACCTGCGTCCAGTGCCGGTACCGGCGGGGCACGAAGGCCTCCACCAGGATGCCGGCCACGGCGGCGCCGAACACCACCAGCATCGGGGAGAGCTGGCCGTACTCCAGGTGCGGCGCCGGGATGCTGGCGGTGTTGCCGCCGGCGGCGGCGAGCATGCCGGTGGTGCTCACTTCTGCTCACCTCCTGAGGTGGCGGCGACCGGGTGGGCCGGCGCCGGGTCGGTCTCGTGGACCTGCGAGAGCGTCGCGTTCACCGAGGGGTTGACCAGGTCGGTGAGCGGCTTGGGGTAGACGCCGAGCAGGATGGTCAGCGCCACCAGCGGGGCGACCACGGCCAGTTCGCGGACCTTGAGGTCGGGCATCCCGCCGACGCCGGCCTTCACCGGGCCGGTCATGGTGCGCTGGTACAGCAGCAGGGCGTACAGCGCGGCCAGCACGATGCCGAAGGTCGCCACGATGCCGATCGCCGGATAGCGGGTGAACGTGCCCACCAGCACCAGGAACTCGCTGACGAACGGGGCCAGCCCGGGCAGCGACAGGGTCGCCAGACCGCCGACCAGGAACGTCCCGGCGAGCACCGGCGCGACCTTCTGCACCCCGCCGTAGTCGGCGATCAGCCGCGAACCGCGACGGGAGATCAGGAAGCCCGCCACCAGCATCCACGCGGCGGTGGAGATGCCGTGGTTGACCATGTAGAGGGTGGCGCCGCTCTGGCCCTGGCTGGTCAGCGCGAAGATGCCCATGATGATGAAGCCGAAGTGCGAGATCGACGCGTAGGCGACCAGCCGCTTGATGTCCTTCTGGCCGACCGCCAGCAGCGCGCCGTAGATGATCCCGATCACCGACAGGACCAGGATCGCCGGGGCGAAGGTCTTCGAGGCGTGCGGGAACAGCCCGAGGCAGAAACGCAGCATCGCGAAGGTGCCGACCTTGTCCACCACGGCGGTGATCAGCACGGCGGTGCCGGCGGTGGCCTCGCCCATCGCGTTCGGCAGCCAGGTGTGCAGCGGCCACAGCGGGGCCTTCACCGCGAAGGCGAAGAAGAAGCCCAGGAACAGCGCCTTCTCGGCGGTGCCGGACAGCTGCAGCTTGCCGTCGGCGATCGCCGAGGTGAGGGTCTGGAGGTCGAAGGTGCCGAAGCCCTGGTCCTGCGCGATCACGTACAGGCCGATCACGGCGGCCAGCATCACCAGGCCGCCGAGCAGGTTGTAGAGCAGGAACTTCACGGCCGCGTACGAGCGCTGGCGCGCCGCGTCGGGGCCGCCGGCCCGGTCGCCGAAGCCGCCGATCAGGAAGTACATCGGGATCAGCATGGCTTCGAAGAACACGTAGAAGAGGAAGACGTCGGTGGCGTAGAAGGAGACGACCACCATCGCCTCCACCGCCAGGATCAGGGCGAAGAAGCCCTGGGTGCGGCGCCTGCCCTCAAAAGTGTCGGGGGCGAAGGTGCCGTCGGGGCCGGCCGGCCCCGGGTCGGCGTCGTGCCAGGAGGCCAGCATCACCACCGGCACCAGGACGGCGGTGAGCAGGGCGAGGACGGCGCCGATGCCGTCCACGCCGAGCGAGAAGGTGATGCCGAAGGAGCGGATCCAGCTGTACGACTCGGTCAGCTGGTAGCGGTCGCCGTGCGGGTCGAAGCGGGTCGCCACCACGGCCGCCAGCACCAGGGTGACGACCGAGACGCCCAGGGCGACGGCCTTGGTGGTCGAGCGGCGGCGCTCGGTCGACCCGGCGGGCAGCGCGGCGGTCAGCACCGCGCCGGCCGCCGGGACGGCACAGGTGGCGGTCAACAACGCGCTCATGGCCGCACCCCCCACGTGGAATCTGCGCGAGTCATCAGACGGACCTCATCAGGAGAGTCGTGGCGACCAGCACCAGCGTGCCGCCGAACATGGAGAGCGCGTACGAGCGGACGAAGCCGTTCTGGATCCGCCGCAGCCGACTGGACACCCCGCCGATGGTGGCGGCCAGGCCGTTGACGAAGCCGTCCAGGCCACGGCTGTCGAAGTAGACCAGCGTCGCGGTGAGCGCCGAGCCCGGGCGGACCAGGACGGCGTGGTTGAAGTCGTCCTGGAGCAGGTCGCGGCGGGCGGCCCGGGTGAGCGGGGAGCCGACCGGCGCCACCACGGGGACGGCGGAGCGCCCGTACATCAGGTACGAGACGAGGACGCCGGCCAGCATGCAGGCCGTGGTGAGCACGGTGACCACCAGCGGGGCGAGCGGCGAGTTGCCCTCGGAGTGCCCGGTGACGGGCTCCAGCCAGGTCAGGAACGAGTCGTTGAAGGCGAACAGCCCGCCCGCGAAGACCGAGCCGAAGGCCAGCAGGACCATCGGGATGGTCATGGTCTTCGGCGACTCGTGCGGGTGCGGGGCGTTGCCGTCGGCGTCCGGCTGCCAGCGCTTCTCGCCGAAGAAGGTCAGCAGC
Source organism: Kitasatospora sp. NPDC059817 (assembly GCF_042731835.1). Taxonomy (NCBI): domain Bacteria; kingdom Bacillati; phylum Actinomycetota; class Actinomycetes; order Kitasatosporales; family Streptomycetaceae; genus Kitasatospora; species Kitasatospora sp. NPDC059817. Next base: position 13,591 of record NZ_JBHWIR010000104.1, read on the forward strand.
ATCACCCGGGTCATGTAGAACGCGGTGACGGCGGCGCCGGTCAGCGCGCACAGGCCGAGGATCCAGCCCTCGGTGCCGCCCTTGGCGAAGGCCGCCTCGATGATCTTGTCCTTGGAGAAGAAGCCGGACAGACCGGGGAAGCCGATGATCGCCAGGTAGCCGAGGCCGAAGGTGACGAAGGTGACCGGCATGAACTTGCGCAGGCCGCCGTAGTGACGCATGTTCACCTCGTCGTTCATGCCGTGCATGACCGACCCGGCGCCGAGGAACAGCCCGGCCTTGAAGAAGCCGTGCGTCACCAGGTGCATGATCGCGAAGGCGTAGCCGATCGGGCCGAGCCCGGCCGCCAGCACCATGTAGCCGATCTGCGACATCGTCGACCCGGCCAGCGCCTTCTTGATGTCGTCCTTCGCGCAACCGACGATCGCACCGAACAGCAGCGTGACCGCGCCGACCACCACCACGGCGGTCTGCGCGTCCGGCGCCAGGTCGAAGATCGCCGACGAGCGGGTGATCAGGTAGACGCCGGCGGTCACCATGGTGGCCGCGTGGATCAGCGCCGACACCGGGGTCGGGCCCTCCATCGCGTCGCCCAGCCAGGACTGCAGCGGCACCTGCGCCGACTTGCCGCAGGCCGCCAGCAGCAGCATCAGGCCGATCGCCGTCAGCTTGCCCTCGCTCGCCTGCGCCGCCCCACCGGCCCCTCCTTCTGAACCGAGGATCGGCTCGAAGGCGAAGGAGCCGAACTCGGTGAACATCAGCATGATCGCGATCGACAGGCCCAGGTCACCGACCCGGTTGACGATGAACGCCTTCTTCGCCGCCGTCGCCGCGCTCGGCTTGTGCTGCCAGAAACCGATCAGCAGGTACGAGGCGAGGCCCACGCCCTCCCAACCGAAGTACAGCAGCAGGTAGTTGTCGGCGACCACCAGCAGCAGCATGGCGGCCAGGAACAGGTTCAGGTACGCGAAGAAGCGGCGCCGGCGCTCGTCGTGCGCCATGTAGCCCACCGAGTACAGGTGGATCAGCGTGCCGACGCCGGTGATCAGCAGGACGAAGGTCATCGACAACTGGTCGAGCCGGAACGACATATCGGCCTGGAACCCGTTCACCGGGATCCAGCTGAACAGGTGTTGGGTGACGGCCCGGTGCTCGGCCTCGCGGCCCAGCATGTCCCAGAACAGCGCCAGGCCGAAACCGAACGAGAGCGCCGCGAGGGCGGTGGCCAGCCAGTGGCCGAAGCGGTCCAGCGCGCGGCCGCCGAGCAGGAGCAGGGCGGCGCCGGCCAGCGGGGCCGCCACCAGCAGCGGAATGAGAGAGTTCACCGAGGCCCTCCGCCTACAGCTTCATCAGATTGCTGTCGTCGACCGAAGCGGAGTGCCTGGTCCGGAAGATGGAGACGATGATGGCGAGGCCGACCACGACCTCGGCCGCCGCGACCACCATCGTGAAGAACGCGATGATCTGGCCGTCCAGGGTGCCGTGCAGCCGGGAGAAGGTCACCAGGGCGAGGTTCGAGGCGTTCAGCATCAGCTCCACGCACATGAACAGCACGATCGCGTTGCGCCGGATCAGCACTCCGGCCGCGCCGATGGTGAACAACAGGGCCGCGAGGTACAGGTAGTTGACCGGGTTCACTCCGCTCCCCCCTCGTCGGCGCGGCCGTTCAGGCCGTCCTTGCCGTTAAGGCCGTCCTTGGCGTTCAGACCGCCGTTGGCATTCAGACCGCCGTTGCCGTTCAGACCGTTCGGACCGCCGTTGCCGTCCTTGCCGTTCACCGACGCCGGCACCGACGCCGGCACCGGCTCCAGGGACTTGCGCGGTCCGGCGACCGCCGGCCGCTCGGACGACGGCCGGCCCAGCCAGTCCGCCGTGGTGTTCTCCAGCTCGGCCATCCGCCGCAGCATCTCCTGACTGACGTCCCGGACCTGGCCGCGCTCGCGCAGCGTCGCCATCACCGAGTCCTCGGCGATCGTGCCGTCCGGCAGCAGCGCCGGAACGTCCACCGCGTTGTGCCGCGCGTACACGCCCGGCGCCGGCAGCGGCGGCAGCTGGAGGTTGTCCACGACCCGCTGGGCGGCCAGCTCGCGCTGCGTCTTCGGCGCCTTCACGTGCTCGCGGTGGGTCAGCACCATCGCACCGATCGCCGCGGTGATCAGCAGCGCGCCGGTGACCTCGAACGCCCACACGTACCGGGTGAAGATCAGCCGGGCCAGGCCCGGTACATTGCCCTCGGCGTTCGCCTCGGACAGGCCGGTGAAGTGGTCCAGCCGCGCGTTGGCGATCCCGGCGATCAGCAGCACGCCGAAGCCCAGCCCGCACAGCACCGCGGCGACCCGCTGGCCCTTCAGCTGCTCCTTCAGGGAGTCCTCGCTGGTGACGCCGACCAGCATCACCACGAACAGGAACAGCATCATGATCGCGCCGGTGTACACGACGATCTGCACCACGCCCAGGAACACCGCGCCCTGCGCCATGTAACAGACCGCCAGCGCCATCATCGTGGCCGCCAGGCACAGCGCGCTGTGCACGGCCTTGCGCATCAGCACCATGCCGAGCGCGCCGCCGACCGCGAGCACCGCGAGCACCCAGAACTGGACGGCCTCCCCGACGGAGGTCGTCCCGGTCGCGGCCAGGTTGAGGGAGGTCACTGCTGGACCTCCCGCTCCCGGTCGGTGCGCTCCTGCTGGACCGTCCCGGGCGCCGCCGCGGTGATCTCGCCCCGGTAGTACGCGCCCTCGTCGGCGCCCGGGAAGATCGAGTGCGGGGAGTCCACCATGCCCTCGGACAGGCCGACCAGCAGCTGCTCCTTGGTGAAGATCAGGTCCCGGCGCGAGGAGTCGGCCAGCTCGTACTCGTTGGTCATGGTGAGCGCGCGGGTCGGACAGGCCTCGATGCACAGCCCGCACAGGATGCAGCGGGCGTAGTTGATCTGGTAGACCGCGCCGTAGCGCTCGCCCGGCGAGTAGCGCTCCTCCTCCCGGTTGTCCGCGCCCTCCACGTAGATGGCGTCGGCCGGACAGGCCCACGCGCACAGCTCGCAGCCGATGCACTTCTCCAGGCCGTCCGGGTGCCGGTTCAGCTGGTGGCGGCCGTGGAAGCGCGGAGCGGTGGGCTTCTTCTGCTCCGGGTACTGCTCGGTGAGCCGCTTCTTGAACATGGCCTTGAAGGTCACGCCGAAGCCGGCGGCCGGGCCGAGGATCGACGGCTTGTCGGGCCGTTCGGCCCGTTCCGTCTGGTCGGACGACATCTCGGTTCAGCTCCCTTCGGTATGGTCGGCCCCGTTGAGGGCTTCCTGGAGTTGCTTCGGGGCCCGGCTGCGCCGGCGCGGCACCGGCGGGAGCTCCTGCCCGGGCAGCGGGGGCACCGGGTAGCCGCCCGCCATCGGGTCGAACTCCCCCTTCGGCAGGGCTGGTTCGGGCTCGGGTTCCTTCTTCAGGAAGTCCCGCAGCAGGGCGAGCAGCAGGATCGCCCCGACCGGCGCGCCGACGTACAGCACCACCTCGCCGAAGCCGTAGCCCTCGTTGCGCAGCGCCCGCACGCTCGCGATCAGCACCAGCCACACCAGCGAGACCGGAATCAGCACCTTCCAGCCCAGCTTCATGAACTGGTCGTAGCGGAACCGGGGCAGCGTGCCGCGCAGCCAGATGAAGAAGAACAGCAGCAGCTGGATCTTCAGCGTGATCCACAGCATCGGCCACCAGCCGTGGTTGGCGCCCTCCCAGAAGGTCGACACCGGCCACGGGGCCCGCCAGCCGCCCAGGAACAGGGTGGAGGCCACCGCCGAGACGGTCACCATGTTGACGTACTCGGCCAGCATGAACATCGCGAACTTCAGCGATGAGTACTCGGTGTTGAAACCGCCGACCAGCTCGCCCTCGGCCTCCGGGAGGTCGAACGGCGCCCGGTTGGTCTCACCCACCATCGCGATGATGTACACGATGAACGACACCGGCAGCAGCGCCGCGAACCAGGTCGGCTGCTGGTGCGCCACGATCTCCGAGGTCGACATCGACCCCGAGTAGATGAACACCGCCGCGAAGGACAGGCCCATCGCGATCTCGTAGCTGACCATCTGCGCGGCCGAGCGCAGCCCGCCCAGCAGCGGGTACGTCGAACCGGACGACCAGCCGGCCAGCACGATGCCGTAGATGCCGATCGAGGCTGTCGCCAGGATGTACAGCAGCGCCACCGGGAAGTCGGTCAGCTGCATCGCCGTCCGGGTGCCGAAGATCGACACCTCGTTGCCGGCCGGCCCGAACGGGATCACCGCGAAGGCCATGAACGCCGGGACGGCGCAGACGATCGGGGCCAGGATGTAGACCACCTTGTCCGCGCCCTTGACCACCAGGTCTTCCTTGAGCGCGAGCTTCACGCCGTCCGCCAGGGACTGCAGCATCCCCCACGGCCCGTGCCGGTTCGGCCCGATGCGCAGCTGCATCCAGGCCACCACCTTGCGCTCCCAGACGATCGCGATCAGCACCGTCAGGACCAGGAAGCCGAAGCAGAACACCGCCTTCAGCAGCACCATCCACCACGGGTCCTGCCCGAAGAAGTGGAGCGTCTCGTACGGCTGCGGAGTCATCGCTCCTCCCCTTCACTGCCCGCGTCGCCCGCCGCGGCCTCGGCCCGGACGGCCGGCTCGGGGGCGGCCACGGCGATCGTGACCAGATGGCCGACGGTGGTGCCGAGCGCGCGGTGGGCGCCGCCCGGCGTGGAGTTGAGCGGGATCCAGACCGTGCGGTCCGGGATCGAGTCGGTGACCTCCAGCGGCAGAGTCAGCGAGCCGGCCGGGCCGGTCAGCCGCAGCGCCCCACCCTCCCCGCCCGCCTCGGCGCCGGTGTCCTTCGCGCCGATCTCCTTCGCGGTGGCCGGCGAGACCCGGGCCACCGCCCGGTGCCGGGTGCCCGCCAGGTGCGGATCGCCCTGCTGCAACGTGCCGTTGTCCAGCAGCTGGCGCCAACCCGCCAGCACCGCCTGGCCGGTGGCCGGGCGGGGCAGCACGCCGGGGTGCGCGGCCGGGTCCGCGGACCGGTCACCCGCCCACGGGGTGAAGTGGTCCAGCTCCAACCGGGCCGCCCGGACGTCCGGCAGACCCAACCGGTGGCCCAGCGCCTCCGCCAGCATGGTCAGCACCCGCAGGTCCGGGTACAGATGGCGGCCCATCTGCTGATCGGGCTTGAGCGCCGCCTCGAACATCCGCAGCCGGCCCTCCCAGTCCAGGAAAGCACCGGCCTTCTCCGCCACCGCCGCCACCGGCAGCACCACGTCCGCGTGCGCCGTCACCGCGGAGGGCCGCAGCTCCAGCGACACCACGAACGGCACCGCCGCCAGCGCCGCGTCGGCCAGCGCCGGATCCGGCAGGTCGTCCGGGTCGACGCCGCCGACCAGCAGCGCGTCCAGCTCACCGTGCGCCGCGGCCGTCAGGATCTGGCCGGTGTCCCGGCCCGGCCCGGACGGCAGCTCCGCCACCCCCCACACCCCGGCGGCCTCCGCCCGGGCGGCCGGAGCCGCCACCGGACGGCCGCCGGGCAGCAGCCCCGGCAGCAGGCCCGCCTCGACCGCACCGCGCTCACCCGCCCGGCGAGGCACCCACGCCAGCCGGGCGCCGGTCGCGTGCGCCAGCCGCAGCACCGCCGTCAGCGCGCCCGGGGCGGCGGCCAGCCGCTCGCCCACCAGGATCACCGCGCCCGGGCCGCGCAGCAGCTCGGCGGCCCGCCCGGCCTCGTCGTTCAGCGGCTCGTCGGCGGCCAGCGCGGCGAACCACTCCGCCTCCGTGCCCGGGGCGGCCGGCAGCAGCGCGCCGCGCAGCTTGGCCAGGCCCCGGGAGGCGAACGCCGCCACCGAGTACACCTTCAGGCCCCGGTCGCGGCTCGCCTTGCGCAGCCGCAGGAAGACGATCGGCGACTCCTCCTCCGGCTCGAAGCCCGCCAGCAGCACCGCCGGAGCCTGCTCCAGCTGCTCGTAGGTGAGGCCCTCGCCGTCCACGTCCACCCCGCGCCCGGCGACGGCGGCGGCCAGGAAGTCCGCCTCCTCGCCGCTGTGCGGGCGGGCCCGGAAGTCCACGTCGTTGGTGCCGAGCACCACCCGCGCGAACTTCCCGTACGCGTAGGCGTCCTCGACGGTCACCCGGCCACCGGTCAGCACCCCGGCGCGGACGCCGCGCAGTCCCTCGGCGGCCCGGGCCAACGCCTCCGGCCAGGAGACGGGCACCAGCTCGCCGTCCACCCGCACCAGCGGGGTCGCGATCCGGTCCCGCTGCTGGGCGTACCGGAACGCGAACCGGCCCTTGTCGCAGTTCCACTCCTCGTTGACCGCCGGGTCCTCGCCCGCCAGCCGGCGCAGCACCTTGCCGCGCCGGTGGTCGGTGCGCTGGGCGCAGCCCGCGGAGCAGTGCTCGCACACGCTCGGCGAGGAGACCAGGTCGAACGGGCGGGAGCGGAAACGGTAGGCCGCCGACGTCAGGGCGCCCACCGGGCAGATCTGGATGGTGTTCCCGGAGAAGTACGAGTCGAGCGGCTCGTCGTCCCCGGTGCCGACCTGCTGGAGCGCGCCGCGTTCCAGCAGGTCGATGAACGGGTCCCCGGCGATCTGCTGCGAGAAGCGGGTGCAGCGCGCGCACAGCACGCAGCGCTCCCGGTCCAGCAGCACCTGGGTGCTGAGCGGGATCGGCTTCTCGTAGGTGCGCTTCATCCCCTCGAAGCGGGTGTCGGCGTCACCCGTGGACATCGCCTGGTTCTGCAGCGGGCACTCGCCGCCCTTGTCGCAGACCGGGCAGTCCAGCGGGTGGTTGATCAGCAGCAGCTCCATCACGCCGCGCTGCGCCTTCTCGGCCACCGGCGAACTCACCTGGGTGCGCACCACCATGCCCTCGGCGACCGGGATGGTGCAGGAGGCGACGGGCTTGCGCTGGCCCTCGATCTCGACGATGCACTGCCGGCAGGCGCCGGCCGGGTCGAGCAGCGGGTGGTCGCAGAAGCGCGGGATCTGGGTGCCGATCCGTTCAGCGGCCCGGATCACCAACGTCCCCTTGGGGACCTGCACTTCGACGCCGTCGATGGTGAGCGTGACCAGCTCGACCGCGGCCTTGTCGCCCGTGGAGGTGGATGGCTCTGTGATCGTCACGCGTGCACCTCCCTTTCGGTGGCGGACTGGTGGCCGGGGCGGGGACCGTCGGCCCAGACGGTGGAGGCGGCCGGGTCGAACGGGCAGCGGCGCTCGGCCAGGTGCTGCTCGTACTCGGCCCGGAAGTGCTGGAGGGAGGAGACGATCGGGCTCGCGGCGCCGTCGCCCAGTGCGCAGAAGGACTTGCCGTTGATGTTGTCGGCGATGTCGAGGAGCTTCTCCAGGTCCCCCTCGACGCCCGCGCCCGCCTCGATCCGCTTGAGCAACTGGACCAGCCAGTAGGTGCCCTCGCGGCAGGGGGTGCACTTGCCGCAGGACTCGTGGGCGTAGAACTCGGTCCAGCGGGTGACCGCCCGCACCACGCAGGTGGTCTCGTCGAAGACCTGCAGCGCCTTGGTGCCGAGCATCGAGCCGGCCGCGCCGACACCCTCGTAGTCCAGCGGGACGTCCAGGTGCTCGTCGGTGAACATCGGGGTGGACGAGCCACCCGGGGTCCAGAACTTGAGCCGGTGCCCGGGGCGGACGCCGCCGCTCATGTCCAGCAGCTGGCGCAGCGTGATGCCCAGCGGCGCCTCGTACTGGCCGGGGTTGGTGACGTGGCCGGAGAGCGAGTACAGCGTGAAGCCGGGGGACTTCTCGGTGCCCAGGCCCTTGAACCACTCCTTGCCGCGGGCCAGGATCGGCGGCACCGAGGCGATCGACTCGACGTTGTTGACCACCGTCGGGCAGGCGTACAGGCCGGCGATCGCCGGGAACGGCGGCCGCAGCCGGGGCTGGCCGCGGCGGCCCTCCAGCGAGTCCAGCAGCGCCGTCTCCTCGCCGCAGATGTAGGCGCCGGCGCCGGCGTGCACGGTGATGTCGAGGTCGACGCCCGAGCCGAGGATGTCCCGGCCGAGCAGCCCGGCCTGGTACGCCTCGGCGACGGCCGCGTGCAGGCGGCGCAGCACCGGGACGACCTCGCCGCGCAGGTAGATGAACGCGTGGTCGCAGCGGATCGCGTAGGAGGCGATGATCATGCCCTCGATCAGCGCGTGCGGGTTGGCGAACAGCAGCGGGATGTCCTTGCAGGTGCCCGGCTCGGACTCGTCCGCGTTGACCACCAGGTAGTGCGGCTTGCCGTCGTTCTGCGGGATGAACTGCCACTTCATCCCGGTGGGGAAGCCCGCGCCGCCGCGACCGCGCAGCCCGGAGTCCTTCACCAGGGCGATCACGTCGTCCGGCGGCATCGCCAGGGCCGCCTTGAGGCCGTCGTAGCCGTGGTGGCGGCGGTAGGTGGCCAGCGTCCAGGGCCGGTCGTCGTCCCAGGAGGCGGACAGGACGGGGGTGAGCAGCTTCTCGGCCGGCTCGGCGGCGGTCATCACGCTTCCGTCCCTTCGTGGCCGGTGCCCTCGTGGCCGGTGCTCTCGTAGCCGGTGCCCTCGTGGCCGATGCCCTCGTGGCGGGGTGCGACGACCTTGGTGCCGCCGGTGCCGGGCAGCGCCTCGCCCTTGGCCAGGCGCAGGCCCGCCAGCGAGGGCGCGCCACCCGCGCCGGACTCGTCGTTGGCACCGGGGCGCTCGTCGGGGAAGCCCGCCAGGATCCGGGCGGACTCCTTGAAGGTGCACAGCCGGGCGCCGCGGGTCGGCCGGACCTCCCGGCCCGCGCGCAGGTCGTCGACCAGCCGCTTGGCGCTCTCCGGGGTCTGGTCGTCGAAGAACTCCCAGTTGACCATCACCACGGGCGCGTAGTCGCAGGCCGCGTTGCACTCGATGTGCTCGATCGAGATCTCGCCGTCCCCGGTGGTCTCGTTGTTGCGCACGCCGAGGTGCTGCTGGAGCTCGTCGAAGATCTGGTCGCCGCCGAGCACCGCGCACAGGGTGTTGGTGCAGACCCCGACGTGGTACTTCCCGGCCGGGCGCCGCCGGTACATGGTGTAGAAGGTGGCGACGGCGGTCACCTCGGCGGTGGTGAGGTCCAACTGCTCGGCGCAGAACCGGATGCCGGTCGGGCTGACGAAGCCCTCCTCGGCCTGCACCAGGTGCAGCAGCGGCAGCAGCGCCGACCGGGCCTGCGGGTAGCGGCCGATCAGCTCCGCGGCGTCGGCGGCCAGCCGGGCGTGCACCTCCTCGGGGTACGGTGTGGCCGGCAGCGCCGGCATCCCCAACTGAACGTCTGTCACCGGTCCACGCCTCCCATCACCGGGTCGATCCCGGCCACCGCGACGATCACGTCGGCGACCTGGCCGCCCTCGCACATCGCCGCCATCGACTGCAGATTGGTGAACGACGGATCCCGGAAATGGACCCGGTACGGGCGCGTCCCGCCGTCGCTGACCACGTGCACGCCCAGCTCGCCCTTGGGCGACTCGACCGCCGCGTACGCCTGGCCGACCGGGACCCGGAAGCCCTCGGTGACCAGCTTGAAGTGGTGGATCAGGGCCTCCATCGAGGTGCCCATGATCTTGCGGATGTGGTCGAGCGAGTTGCCCATCCCGTCCGGTCCGACGGCGAGTTGGGCGGGCCAGGCGATCTTCTTGTCGGCCACCATCACCGGGCCCGGCCGCAGCCGGTCCAGGCACTGCTCGACGATCCCCAGCGACTGCCGCATCTCCTCCAGGCGGATCAGGAAGCGGCCGTAGGAATCGGCGCTGTCCGCGATCGCGACCTCGAAGTCGTAGTCCTGGTAGCCGCAGTACGGGTCGGTCTTGCGCAGGTCGTGCGGCAGGCCGGTGGCGCGCAGGATCGGGCCGGTGGCGCCGAGGGCCAGGCAGCCGGGCAGGTCGAGGAAGCCGACGTCGACCAGGCGGGCCTTGAACACCGGGTTCCCGGTGGCGAGTTTGTCGTACTCGTGCATCCGGGAGCGCAGGGTCTTCACGCACTCGCGGATCTGGTCGACGGCGCCGGGCGGGAGGTCCTGGGCGAGGCCGCCGGGGCGCACGTACGCGTGGTTCATGCGCAGGCCGGTGACCAGCTCGAAGACGTCCAGGATCAGCTCGCGGTCGCGGAAGCCGTAGATCATCAGGGTGGTGGAGCCGATCTCCATGCCACCGGTGGCCAGGCAGACCAGGTGCGAGGCGATCCGGTTGAGCTCCATCATCAGCACCCGGATCACGGTGGCCCGGTCCGGGATGTCGTCGGTGATGCCGAGCAGCTTCTCGACGGCCAGGCAGTACGCGGTCTCGTTGAACAGCGGGGTCAGGTAGTCCATCCGGGTCACGAAGGTGGTGCCCTGGACCCAGTTGCGGAACTCCATGTTCTTCTCGATGCCGGTGTGGAGGTAGCCGATGCCGCAGCGGGCCTCCTTCACCGTCTCGCCGTCGATCTCCAGGATCAGCCGCAGCACGCCGTGGGTGGACGGGTGCTGGGGGCCCATGTTGACGATGATGCGCTCGTCGTCGGCCCGGCCGACCGCCTCGACCACCTCGCCCCAGTCGCCGCCGGTGACCGTGAAGACCCGGCCCTCGGTGGTCTCCCGGGCCTCTGCCTGCTCGGCTCCTTCGTGGGGACGAGTCCCTTCGTCGTGCCGAGCCTCTTCGTCGTGCCGAGTACTCATCAGCTGTACGACCTCCGCTGGTCGGGAGCCGGGATCTGGGCGCCCTTGTACTCGACGGGGATGCCGCCGAGCGGGTAGTCCTTGCGCTGCGGGTGGCCCAGCCAGTCGTCCGGCATCATGATCCGGGTGAGCGCCGGGTGGCCGTCGAAGACCAGGCCGAAGAAGTCGTAGGCCTCGCGCTCGTGCCAGTCGTTGGTCGGGTAGACGCTCACCACGGAGGGGATGCGCGGGTCGGCGTCCGGCGCGGTGACCTCCACCCGGATCAGCCGTCCGTGGGTGATCGACCGCAGGTGGTAGACCGCGTGCAGCTCGCGGCCCTTGTCGTCGGGGTAGTGCACGCCGCTCACGCCCAGGCACAGCTCGAAGCGCAGCGCCGGGTCGTCGCGCAGGGTGCGGGCGGTCCGGAGCAGGTGGGCGCGGTCGATGTGGAAGGTGAGCTCGCCGCGGTCGACGACGGTCTTCTCGATCACCTCGGCCGGGTCCAGGCCCTGCTCCTCCAGGGCGCCCTCCAGCTCGTCGGCGACCTCGTCGAACCAGCCGCCATACGGCCGTTCGCTCGGGCCGGGCAGCACGATCGGCGCGGCCAGGCCGCCGAAGCCGGAGGTGTCACCGCTGCCCAGGGCGCCGAACATGCCCTGCCGGCGGCCGACCACCTCGACCGGGATCTCGCGGACCGGGTGCTCGCGACGGGTCTCGGGTACCTGCTCGTTCATCGCAGCAGCCCCCGCATCTCACTGACCGGGGTGGCCTTGAGGGCGAGCGCCTCGCCGAGCTCCTCGGCCCGGATCCGGTTCGCGCCCAGCGGCTCGTGCTGGATCTTGTCGTGCAGCTTCAGGATGGCGTCCATCAGCATCTCCGGGCGGGGCGGGCAACCGGGCAGGTAGATGTCCACCGGGACGATGTGGTCGACGCCCTGCACGATCGCGTAGTTGTTGAACATCCCGCCCGAGGAGGCGCAGACGCCCATCGAGATGACCCACTTCGGGTTGGCCATCTGGTCGTACACCTGGCGCAGCACCGGGGCCATCTTCTGGCTCACCCGACCCGCCACGATCATCAGATCGGCCTGCCGGGGGGAGCCCCGGAACACCTCCATGCCGAACCGGGCCAGGTCGTAGCGGCCTGCGCCGGTGGTCATCATCTCGATCGCGCAGCAGGCCAGACCGAAGGTGGCCGGGAAGAGTGACGCCTTGCGCACCCAACCGGCGGCCGTCTCCACGGTCGTGAGCAGAAAGCCGCTCGGCAGCTTCTCCTCGATTCCCATCAGATCCCTCTCAATGCCCTCAAGAAGCCCTCAAGTCCTGTGGTACGTCGGCCCGTTCGGGCTTGTCCGCTCGTTCACAAAGGCGGCGGCCACCCCGCGCTCAGTCCCACTCCAGGCCGCCGCGGCGCCACACGTAGGCGTAGGCGACGAAGACCGTGGCGATGAACAGGAGCATCTCGACCAACCCGAAGATCCCCAGGGCGTCGAAGGTCACCGCCCAGGGATAGAGAAAGACGATCTCGATGTCGAAGACGATGAAGAGCATCGCCGTCAGGTAGTACTTGATCGGGAACCGACCGCCGCCCACGGGCTGCGGGGTCGGCTCGATGCCGCACTCGTACGCCTCCAACTTGGCCCGGTTGTAGCGCTTGGGGCCGGTGAGTGAGGCCATCACGACGGAGCCGACCGCGAACGCCGCCGCGATGGCACCGAGTACGAGGATCGGCGCGTAGGCATTCATAGCCCCCGCTCCCTCCGTCCAGTCGTCCTTGACTGCAGATCGGAACCGGCAGGTCACGCTGAGGTGAACCCGCGTTCCGGTTCCCGGGATCCACCTCATGTGAGGCAGTTCACAAAGCCTGGAACGAGCGCATCCTATGCCCGTCGGCTTGTGATCTGCGACACGCAGTTCAACGTCATCTTTGTGATCTACGCCACGATGAGAATCGTGCCGAATATGAACATGTCCAGAATTGTCAACACAAAGAAGTCAAATGGTCACAACCAGTCGCATTTACTTGTGAAGCGGCTGGTCAGAGCCGCGCTCCTATATCAACTATGCGTCGACGGGAGCAAATTTCGAGGCGCCATGTTGACGTGTTATAGCGGCTCACTCTGAGGGGTGGCGGGGGGCCGAACGCTCGCTTGACCCTTCGTTCACAAGCGCGCGAAACGGTCCTTGGGGCCCTCCCCCTCCCCCTCCCCCTCCCCCACCCCGCCCGCCGCCCGCCGCCCGCCGCCCGCCGCCCGCCGCCCGCCCGACCCTCTCCTGCGCTGGGCCATGCC
>NZ_JBHWIR010000105.1:0-3186 GCF_042731835.1 Kitasatospora sp. NPDC059817
CCGGGCGGCGCCCCCGCGGCTGAGCGTGCGGCCCCGGACGTCCGCAGGCCCCGGCCGCGTGGGCGGCCGGGGCGCGCGGGGGCGTCTGCTCTCGGTGGAGCGGCGGCGGGAGGCGACGACGAGCGCCGCACCCGCGGCCAGGGCTGCGGCGGCGCCGCCGGCCTCCCAGCCGAGGCCCTCGGTGCCGGTGGCGGCGAGCTGGCCGGGGCGGGTGGTGACCGTGGTGGTGCCCGTGGTGGCCGTGGTGGCCGTGGCCGTCCCGGCGGTGGTGCCCGTCGTGGTCGTGCCCGCGGTCGTGCCCGTCGCGGTCGTGTCCGTCGCGGTCGTGTCCGTCGTGGTGGTCAGGGCGGCGGGCCGGACGGCCGACTGGGCGCCGGTGGCGGTCTGCGGCTGCTCGGCGGGCCGGGCCGGCTGCGGGGCCGGCTTGTTCGCGGCCTCGTCCTCGGCGCGGGCCGTGAACTGGCCCTCCTTCAGGAACTTCACGACGTCCTCGTCGGTGCCGTCCAGCGCCCGGCCGGCGGCCTCGCGCACGGCCCGCCCGCCGGCCGACATGATCTGGGCGAGCTTCACCCGGTTGTCGTCGGCCCGCTGCTTGGGGAACTCGACGTCCAGGAAGTGCCGCACGTCGGCGACGGTGCCCGCGAGAGCCTTCTCCCCCGCCTCGCGCACGCCCGGACCGGTCTCCTTGTCGTCCAGGATGCCCTGCACCTTGGCGCGGTCCTCGTCCTCGGCCCGGGCGATGAACTGGCCCTCCTTCAGAAAGGCCAGGACTTCCTGGTTGCTGCCGGATATCGCCTTCCGGGCGGCCGCCTTCACCGCCGGCCCGGCGCCGTCGAAGATCCGGGCGACCATCACCCGGTTGTCGGTCAGACGCCGCTCGCCGAGCTCGACGTCCAGGAAGTGCCGCACGTCGGCGGCGGTGCCCGCGAGGGCCTTCTCCCCCGCCTCGCGCACGGCCGGGCCGGTCTCCTTGTCGTCGAGGATGCTCTGGACCTTGGCGCGGTCCTCGTCCTCGGCGCGGGCGGTGAACTGGCCCTCCTTGAGGAACTTCGCGACGTCCTCGGCGGTGCCGCCCCGCAGGGCGGCCGTGGCGGCCTTCTTGACGGCCGGCCCGCCGACGGCGAGGACCTGGTAGGCCTTCACCCGGTTGTCGATCACGCGCTGGTCGTGGAGCTCGACGTCCAGGAAGTGCCGCAGGTCGGCGGCGGTGCCGTTCAGCGCCTTCTGGGCGGCCTCGCGCACGCTGACGCCGCTCTCCTTGTCGGCGAGGATGCGCCGCACCTCCGCGCGGTCGTGCTCCTCCTGGCCCGTCCCCTGGTCCTCGGTGCCCTTGGACGCGGTGTCAGGGCCGGAGACGCCGGCCAGCTGGGGGTTGTCGGCGGCGGAGGCCATCGACGGGAAGAGGACGGTGGGGGCCAGGACGGCGGCCGCGACGACGGCGGACACCCGGGGCAGCTTCATTCAGCACCTTGCGTTGTGCGGAGAGATTGTGAACGTCCGCCAGCATAGATCGTCTTTTACGGTTGCCATACCAAGTATTTGCTAGCGCCCGCACCGCACTCACAGCACCCGCAGCACCCGCGCAGCCCCAGACCCTAGGGTGGGGCGGATGAGCTTCCACGTGGTTGTCGGATACGGGCCCGCCGGGGCCGCCACCGCCCGCCTGCTGGCCGGGCAGGGGCACGCCGTACGGGTCGTCACCAGGGCGGGGAGCCCCGCACGGGGCGGGGCTCCGGTGCCCGGCATCGAGCACGTGGCGCTGGACGCGGGCGATCGCGCGCGACTGACGGAGGCCGCACGCGGCGCAGCGGCGATCTACGGCTGCGCGGCGCCGCCGCTGCCGCAGTGGGCGGCGCGGTGGCCGGCGCTGGCCTCCTCGCTGTGCGCGGCGGCCGAGGCCACCGGGGCGGTGCTGGTCATGCTCGGCAACCTCTACGGCTACGGTCCGGTGCGGGGTCCGATGACCGAGGACCTGCCGCTGGCCGCGGCCGGCCCCAAGGGGCGGGTGCGGGCGGCGGCGTGGGAGCAGGCTCGGGCGCTGCACGGGGCCGGGCGGATCCGGGCGGTCGAGGTGCGGGCCGCGGACTTCTTCGGCCCCGGGGTGACGGACGGCGGGCACCTGGCCTCGCGGGTGATGCCGGGCCTGCTGAAGGGCCGGAGCATCGCGGTGCTCGGCGACCCGGACGCGCCGCACAGCTGGACGTACCTGCCGGACGTGGCGCGGGCGTTGGCCGAGGTCGCGGGCGAGGAGCGGGCCTGGGGGCGGGCCTGGCACGTGCCGACGGCCCCCGCGCTGCCGGTGCGCGCGATGGTGGAACGGCTGGCCGCGCAGGCGGGCGTCGGACCGGTCGCGGTGCGCCGGCTCCCGCAGGCGCTGCTGGGCGCGGCGGGGCTGTTCTCCCCGCTGCTGCGTGAACTGCGGGAGGTCCGTTACCAGTTCGACCGCCCGTTCGTGGTGGACGCCTGCGCCTACGAGGCCGCGTTCGCGGTGCGCGCGACCGCGCTGGAGGAGCAGGTGGAGGCGACGGTGCGGTGGTGGCGCGAGCGGGCGCAGGGGCGTTGAGCCCCCGGGCCGGTCAGTGCTTGAGGGCGTCGGCGCCTCGGTAGCCGGCGGGCACGCCCTGGGCGAAGACCACGTCGGCGGTCATGTGGCGGGTGCGCAGCGGGAGGATCTCCTGGTAGGCGGGCGAGTCGTACCAGGCGCGCAGGCGTTGGTGGTCGGGGAACTCGATGAGGATGAGGTCCTGTCCCCAGGTGCCTTCGACGGTCTCGATCCGGTCGCCGTGGATGAGGAAGCGGCCGTCGAAGGGGTCCAGGGTGGCGTCGATGCGCTGGAGGTACTCGACGATGTCGGGGCCGAACTCGACCGAGTGGACCTGGGCCATCGCGTAGGCGGTCATCGCTGTTCTCCTGGGGGTTGGTCCGGTGTCCGTGGTCTCCGACGGTACGGGCGGGGGCGGAGGGGGCGAATCCGTCGCGGATCGGTAGGGGGTACGTAGCCCGGGCCGCCCCTGGCCGTCCCCCTGACCAGGCGGGGTGTCGGACGACCCCCCAGAAAGCTGGGATACCGGCGGTTGATCGGACGCTGACACGCTGGCGGCGGGGGGCGGAGCCGGGGGGCCGGGGGGGCCCCCGCGCCGCCCCCCGGCCCGCCGCGGGGCCCCCGCGTGGGGAGCGCGGTGGGGT
>NZ_JBHWIR010000105.1:3196-6274 GCF_042731835.1 Kitasatospora sp. NPDC059817
GACCGGGTGGCCCGGGGGGCCCTCCGGACCGGCCGCCGTCCCTCGTCGTCTCCCCTTCTTGGAGAGCTCTGTGCGTTCGCTAGTCCGGCGTATCGTCCTCGGCATCGCGCTGGCCCTGACCGGCCTGGTGCTGGTCCCGGGCGGCTCGGCCTCGGCCGACACCCCCTCGACGGTCCTGTTCAACCAGAAGTCCGAGCGCTGTCCCGACGGCGTACTGACGGGCACGCACCTGCGTCCCTGCGCGCCGTCCGACGGCCCGGGCCAGTGGGTGTTCAAGCCCGTCTCGGGCCTGCCGAGCGTCTACACCCTCAACAACACCAACGACCAGCGCTACTGCCTGACCGCCGACTACACCCCCTCCAGCGCCGAGTGCGTCGCCAACGCCACCTCGCAGATGTGGCGGGTCACGCCGTGGACCGCGGCCGACAGCACGTCGAGGTACGACCTGTTCGGGGTGCGGCTGCAGAACATCTCCAACTCCCAGTGCCTGGACAACACCGAGCACAGGATCGGCGGCGGCGGCTGGCGGCTCTACATGTTCGACTGCAACGACGGCGGGTACCAGGAGTGGGACATCTACCGCAGCACCTACGTGGCCCTGTTCGGCGGCGTCGCCACCCACAACGGCATGACCTGGGCCACCCTTGAGCAGCGCGCCGACAACGTCGTGCACGTCGGCAACGACAACAGCAGCAACGCGTACAGCGGCGACACCCCCGCCACCGCGCAGCTGCCCGTGCTGTGCCTCAAGCAGGACGGCCGCCCCGCCCCCGCCGGCGTCCCCACCAGCGGCTTCCACAGCTGGGCCGGCGGCGAGGTGAAGGCCACCATCCCCACCTCCGGCAGCCAGCTCTCCAGCCGGGCCGCCGCCGACCAGCTCTGCGCCGGCTACTTCGGCACCGGCTTCCGGATGGCCGAGTTCCACGACGCCAACGGCTGGGGCCTGTGGGCCAACGGCACCCTGCCCGCCGGCACCCGCTTCTGGACCGCCATCACCGACCAGCCGGCCAACCCCTGGAGCTGACCGCACCCGGACGCGGGAGGGCGGGCGCCGATCCTGGCGCCCGCCCCTTCTCATTGCCGAAGTGCCGAAGTGCCGAACGCGTCACCGCCTGGGCCGATGTGGGCACTGACCACCCCAACCCGGCGGCGGTCCTCAGGTCGCGCGCTGTCCGTGGAGGAGGACGGGCAGCGCGCGGCCCGCCAACGCCTCGGTGGCACGGGCGGCTTGGGAGGGCGCCATGACGTCGTGGAGTTGGCGGACGGGGACGAAGCGGGCACCGAACAGGCCGCTGCGGTGCCGGGGCGGGACGGTCAGGTGGGTGTCATCGCGCACCGTGCCGCCGTCGAAGACCAGGTTGAGGCGCTCCAGGTAACGGTCGGCGGGGGTGAAGTCGACCGCGAGGACGGCGGCGAGACGGAGGTTGAGGCCGGTCTCGGCGCGCAGGTTGCGGGCAGCGGCGAGGTGCGGGGGCTCGTTCGGCTTCGCGGCGCCGCCGGGCAGGATCAGCCCGTCCATGTAGTCCGGGTCGACGAGGAGAACGTCACCGCGCGGGTTGCGCACGAGGACGAGGCAGCCGAGCCGGCACACCGGCGGCTTGGCGAGCAGACGGGGGTCTTGCATCGGGCGGTTCACCTTCTGAGGGCGGCGAGGAGTACGAGGGAGAAGCCCGCCAACCACAGGAGGCGGGCGAGGAGTTCAGCCGTCACGCGTCAGGCGCTCGTAACGCAGCCCCTTGCGGAGCAGGTCGACGACCCGCAGGAGCGCGGACGGGCTGGCCGAGCCCAGATTCACCAGGTAGCACCCGGTCAACCGGCCGTGCTCCCAGTCGACTTCGACGGACGGCAGCGTGACGCCGCCCAGGGCGAGGACGGCCGTCAGGTCGTCCAGGACGTCGGCGGCCTGCCGCCGCTGGTCGACGGTGGCGCGGTAGACCTTCTCCCCCATCACGCCCCCACCTGCCGCCGCACCTCGAACCCCCGCCACGCACTGAAGGCGGCGGAGAAGGAGGAGAAGGAAGCCAGCTCACCCGAGGTACCGCTGCACAGCCACTCCCCCGTCGTCTCGTTCCGCACCCGGTAACACCGGCCCTCCGGGTCCCACCGCACCCCGTAGCCATGGAGCTTGATACCAACAGTCACCTTATGACTCCTCTCTGTGTTCGTACGGAGAGGTTCTCGTGGTGGCCACGCAATCAACAGGGACGGAACGTCCTAGTTTTGGGATCTAGTCAGTCAGCCCCAGGGAGCGGGCAAGCCTCTTCAGGCCGGGCGGGCGCGCCGGACCCGCCCAGAGGTCGGAGACGATGGCCACGGCGAGGGTGTGGTGCCGCATCCAGCCCGGCGCTACTCGCTGGAGCTTCTCCAAGGTCGACACCGCTCCCACCGCGTCCCCCATGTCCGTGTACGCGCGCGCTACGTCCAGGAGCAGCCAGGTCCGCCAGGACACCGGGGTGTCGTTGCTGAGCCTGATTCCCTTCGCGAGCCCCAAGGCTTCCTCCGGCCGGGCGAATTGGACCGCGAGCCGAACCCGCTCGATGCGCACCGAGGAGCTGTTGAACACGCTGACCATGCGGCCGTCGGCCGAGGCGGGAAGCTTTGAAAGGCGTCTGGTCGCCTGCTCTGCGGTCAGCATCATCTCGGATGCTCCGTCATAGTCGCCGCTCCGGGCCGTGCTGGTCGCTGCGGACATGATCAGTCCGCCCCACACCTTGAGCCCCTCCGCCTTCGACGAGTGCTCGTTCTCCACCCCGTCCGCTGCGTGGATGGCCAGCGTCTGCGCGTCGCCGAGCCGGTTCTGACGCTGATACGCCCAGGCCACCGAGTTGCAGATCATCGCCCCCAGCAGCGGGTCTTCCGCCGAGTCCGCTGCCGCTATTGCCCGTTCGAGACTGGACAGGCCGAGATCCGTCTTCCCTAGACGGATCGCGAGATGCCCGCCCAGTTGGAGAGCCTTGCCGAGCGCATGGTTACCGGCCAGGCGATCCTCGCCCCCGGCCCCCGCCCCCGGCGGGCGGGGCGCCCCGGCTGTTGGCGGGCCAGTATCCCAGGACACAGCGCCAGAGGGCCCCGGGGGTA
>NZ_JBHWIR010000105.1:6284-7304 GCF_042731835.1 Kitasatospora sp. NPDC059817
TCTCGAGTCGAGCGGCGGTTATCTGAACTCACTCCCGGCAGCGGCTGACCGCCCCCGTGTGGGTGAGCTCGGCCCCGCACTGGTCACCGCCCCGGCCAACCCGGCCCGCGCCCCCCCGCCGCCCCGAGGCGGGCATCCGCGATTATCGCCGGCAATGTCTCCATGACCCTGCCGAAGTCGGCCGCGTGATACAGGGTCCAGGCCTCTGCGATCTCGCCACGCAGCAGCGAAATCGACAACTTCTCCACGCCGTCCGCCACCGGCAACGGCGTGAACAAGGGCGGCATGATCGCCCGCCGCACCGCGACCAGGCCAGGCGGGTCCGCATCACCTGTCGACGGCACCGCCGGCGGATCACCCAGAAGCGCAGTCAGCTCAACACCAAGCCCCTTGGCCAGCGCGTGAAGTGTCGGAAGCCGCGCCGAATGCTTCCGCAACTGCTCAAGCTTCCGAACCACATCCACCGACACGCCCGACTTCTCAGCCAGGCCCTCCTGCGTCAGATCGGCCAAGCGCCGCAGCCGCTTGACCCGATCCCCAAGATGATCGCTCGCCATACTTCCGACACTACGCGCACGCACGCCCCGACCAGCGCGAGTTGCCAACCCCGCACCCCAACTCACCACCCCGCGCGCCGCCGCCCCTACCTGGGGGTGGCGGCCGGAAGCCTAACCCGACGCCGGAGTGGAAAGCAGAGGGTGTTGCCGCTCGCCGCAGGTCATGCTCTCCTCATGCCCATGGCCCTGTCGCCCCGGGACTCCCAGGCGATGATCAGGCGCATCTCAAAGGAGTACGGCCGTGCGAGCGAACCATCATGAGAGCTGGCGAAAGAGCAGCCATAGCAACAACGATGGTGGCGCCTGCGTCGAAGTGGATGACGCGCACCCTGGTCGGGTTCGGGACAGCAAGGACCCCGACGGCCCCCGCCTCAACTTCCCACCAGCCGCTTGGCAGGCATTCATCACCGCCATCCGAGCCGGGGAGTTCAGCACCAACTGATCCACCTGCGCGGCGCAGCCA